>NZ_JBNHIC010000012.1:0-104101 GCF_059092905.1 Arthrobacter sp. B0427-1-12
GGGGACGGGGTGTTGAAGAATGGGGAGTACAAGACCCGTGGGAGGAAAAAAAACCCGGGGGGGGGGCGAAGAACAACCCCTTGCTCTTTTTTCCCCCTGGGGTTGTCCCCCCCCCCGCCCCCGATTGCGTACTGTCACAAATCCCAGTCCTGCTGCGGCAGCAAGCAAGGCAGTAAGGTTGGCCTGCTCGCCAGAGTTGGAGATCGAATATGACCCCCAGCCTGATCACCGGTTGAGGCTGATCAGCTGTTTTCTATCAATTGATGCCCACTCTTGTTTCATCCAAGGGCTTCTTCTATGATCTTAATCATACGCAGGAATAGTTCGACGACTGACTGTTGGAGAGCCTGACTGGTGACTGTTTCCGGCCGCCAGCTGGCGAGGGGAGGCAGATGCACCACCTACGAGGAGCAGATATGTCAGCAACCAAGGAGCAACTGCAGAGCACGGATCGGGATATCGAACAGATTCGCCGATTGACCCATGAGTACTCGAGGGCTATCGATAATTTTCAGCTTGAGGAAATTGTCGAGCTATTCGCCGCTGACGCGGTGTTTGATCTCCGTGGTTTTGGAGCACCGGCAGAAGCGCGAGGGCACGAGGAGATCCGTGCGTCCTTCGCAGGACTAATCGAGAACCTCACCGCCTGCTGCCACCTGACGATGAACCACGTTATTGATGTCGATGGCGATACCGCACGTGGAAGCATTTATTGCCATGCCTTCGTCATCGCCCCCGACGGAAGCCGCGACGACAACCTGGCTGTCTATGAGGATAGCTACATCCGGACGGGCGAAGGATGGAAATTCCAGTACCGTTCCGCAAAGCCACTGCTGCCTGCAGCCCCGGCGGCATAACACTCGCCGACGCTAAAACGGAGAGCACTGCCCGCATCGACGTAATTTCCCAGCCACCGAATTTTTCAGCCCGTCTCCCCAGGCACAGTTTTCTGCACTGATTCAAGCGGTTCCACCTAACTAGCTCAATGAAGAGAGACTTGAAGATGGCACTTGACTCCGCCACGGCAGCATTCCTGGCCGCCTCTGCTGAGGCCGCCGGCCCTGACGCGAAACCCATGTGGGAAATGCAACCTGCCGAAGCCCGCGCCATGTCTGCAGGCATGAACGCCATGTTCGGCAGCGGTCCGGAAATGCACAGGACGGAAAACCATACGCTGTCGGGTATCGATGGCGGTTCGTTCGACATTCGCATCCATATTCCCGTCGCCGAGCCCGGAGGGGTCTTCGTATACCTGCATGGCGGCGGGTGGGTCCTCAGCGATATCGACGGTTTCGACACGCTGGGCCGGCAGTTGGCGGAGAAGTCCGGCTGCGCTGTTGTGCTGGTGAACTACCGCAAGGCCCCGGAATCCCGATACCCCATCGCCGTCGAAGATTCCTGGTCCGCCCTGTGCTGGGTTGACGAGCACCTGGAACAACTGGCCGGAAGCAGGGTTCCGCTGTTCGTCGGCGGCGACAGTGCCGGCGGCAATCTTTCCGCTGTCATGGCACTGCGCGCCCGGGACAACAACGGCCCCGAGCTGGCCCAGCAGATCCTCGTCTACCCGGTCACCGACGCCGACTTCACCCGCGGCTCGTATCTGGAAGAAGAAAACCAGACGCTGCTCACCACGGAGTTCATGCAATGGTTCTGGGACCACTACGTTCCCAACATCGAGGACCGGGCCCAGCACGAGGCATCACCGCTTCGCGCCGAGTCCCTTGAGGGGCTGGCCCCGGCCCTGGTCATCACCGGCGCTCACGACGTACTGCGCGATGAAGGCGAGGCATACGTGGACCGGCTGAAGGAGGCCGGCGTACGTACTGAGCACCGCCGCTGGCCCGGTCAGATGCACGGCTTCTTCTCCATGGTCAACGTGCTTCCCGCAGCAGACGAGGCGATGGATTTTGTGGCCCAGTCGGTCCGGGCCGAGCTCAAGTCGGCGGTGACCCGATGACTGCCAACCGCGAAGTGGATGTCGTTATTGTCGGTGCGGGGTTTGCCGGTCTGTACATGCTGCATAGCCTCCGCCAGCAGAATCTCTCCACCGTTGTCTTCGAGCGCGGCAACGGCGTGGGCGGAACCTGGTTCTGGAACCGCTACCCTGGTGCCCGCTGCGATGTGGAGAGCATCGACTATTCCTATTCCTTCTCACCGGAACTGGAGCAGGAGTGGGAATGGACCGAGCGTTATCCCACCCAGCCGGAAATCCTCAAGTACCTCAACCACGTGGCGGACCGGTTCGACCTTCGGAGCTCCATAGAACTGGAAACGGAAGTCACCGAAGCGGCATTCGATGATGAGGCCAACCGCTGGTCCGTTACCACCCATCGCGGTGAGACCGTGCGGGCGAAATACGTGGTGATGGCTACCGGCTGCCTGTCGAACGGGCGTATCCCGGATGTTGACGGCATGGAGTCGTACGCCGGGGAAATCTACCACACAGGCTCCTGGCCCCAGGAAGGTGTCGACTTCACCGGTAAGCGGGTGGGCGTCATCGGAACCGGGTCCTCCGGTATCCAGGCCATTCCGGAAATAGCCGCTCAGGCCGAGCACCTCACGGTCTTCCAGCGGACGCCGAGCTTCAGCGTACCGGCACGGAATGCCCCGCTGGACCCCGAGGCCCTGGAGGAGATCAAGGCCACGTATCGCCAGCGCCGTGAGATCGCCCGGCATTCGGCCACCGGGCTGCCATTCACCGGTAATCCGGATTTGGCGATGGACGCCACCCCGGAGGAACGCAGAGCCCGCTACGAAGCGCATTGGGACCAGGGCGGCTTCAGAATCGGGGCGGCCTACGCGGACCTGATCGTGAACAAGGAATCCAACGACACCCTGGCTGAATTCATCCATTCCAAGATCGACTCCGTGGTCACCGATCCCCGGATCGCCGAGCAGTTGAAGCCCCGCGATTATCCGGTCAGCACCAAGCGCATCTGCGTCGACTCCAACTATTACGCCATTTTCAACCGCAGCAACGTCTCGCTGGTCGATGTGCGCAGCGCGCCGATAGTCGGACTGGATGAACGGGGACTGAAGACCGAGGACGCCGAGTATGAACTAGACGCAATCGTCTTCGCCACCGGCTTTGACGCCATGACGGGCGCACTTTTGAAGCCGGAAATCAAGGGTGCCGGGGGAGTCCCGCTTCGTGAAAAGTGGGCTGCGGGACCGCGCACCTACCTGGGCCTGGCGACTGCAGGGTTCCCCAACTTGTTCATTGTGGCGGGTCCGGGGTCGCCGTCCGTACTGACCAACATGGTCTCGGCCATCGAGCAGCATGTCGAGTGGATCAGCGAACACGTCGCCCACCTGGAACAGCGGGGACTCAGCCGTTCGGAGGCTTCCCCGGAGGCGGAGGACGGCTGGGTGGACCAGGTGAACGCGATTGCCGAGATGACCCTGTTCAAGGAAGCGAACTCCTGGTACCTGGGAGCCAACGTTCCCGGAAAGCCCAGGGTCTTCATGCCCTATGCCGGCGGCTTTGGTGCCTACCGTGCCACCTGCGATGAGGTGGCCTCACAAGATTACGAAGGCTTCGTCCTGAGCTAGGGCACGCCGAATACCGGATTTACCGACCAACCGAGATATTGCTCATTCTCAGTATCGAGGAGAGCAATCCATCGAGCATCAAGGAGTATTCCATGGCTATTACCACAGTGATCGTCGGTGCCGGCAGCGGGGGCGCAGCCCTGGCTTCGCGTTTGACCGAGGACCCGGACCAGCACGTCATCCTCGTCGAGGCCGGACCGGACTATGAGGAACTGGCGCTGGTGCCCGAGGACGTGCGGGATGCCAGGGAGATGAGCGTCGAGAAACATGACTGGGGTCTAAAAGCTTACTTCCTGGAGCCAACGACGGCCCGCGAAGCCATGCCCTACGCCCGCGGCCGCATTGTGGGAGGGTCCTCCTCCGTCAACGCCGCGATCGCCGAGCGCGCGACCAAGGAGGACCTCGACACCTGGGTGGCCGCAGGGAACCCGGAATGGTCCTATGAGAAGACACTGCCCTTTTTCGTCCGGCTCGAGAACGACCTCGACTTCCCCAATGACCCGGGCCACGGTTCCTCCGGCCCGGTGCCGATCATGCGCCACTTCGAGGAGGAGTGGCCGGCCATCACGAGGGCGTTCGCCCAGGCCTGTGAGGACCGCGGGTTCGCCAAGGTCGAGGACTTCAACGCGAAATCGTCCTCCGGGTACGGCGCTGTGCCCCGGAACCTGATCGGTGAGGAGGAGTTGCGCGGAAGTGCCCTCCTGACCTACCTCGCCCAGGCGCGCAATCGGCCGAACCTGAAGATACGGGCCAACACGCTGGCCCGCCGGGTGCTCTTCAACGGTACGACCGCCGTCGGGGTCGAGGTCGAACAAGATGACCGGATCGAGTCCATCAGCGCGGACCGCGTGGTGCTCGCAGGCGGGGCGTTCCACACGCCGCACCTGATGATGCTTTCCGGCGTGGGCCCGCGCAAGGTCCTCGAGCAGCACGGAATCGAGCCGGTCATCATCAACGAAGCGGTCGGCAAGAACCTCCAAGACCACCCGTTCTCGCCCATGGTAGCCCTGCTGAAGGAGAAGACTGACAAGAGCGGCGTGCGCGCTCAGGTCAAGTACAGCACCGGCACCGAGAATCTGATCGACGACATGATGATCTTCGCCGCCGTGCTGGACCCGGCCACGATGAACATCCCCGCGGAGACCAAGGGGCTTAAAGCCCTGATGATGAACAACCTGCTGGCGAAGCCGCATTCGGCTGGCTGGGTCACGCTCTCCTCGCCGGACCCGAAGGTCCAGCCGGAAATCCACGTGAACTTCCTCTCCCATCCGCTGGACATCGAGCGGCTCAAGGGATCGATGCGCAAGTCCTGGGACATGATCACCTCGTCGCCGATGGCCGATGAAATCCAGGAAATCTGTTTCCTGGACGCCGAGACTATCGCGGACGATGCCAAGCTCGAGGCCTATATCCGCGCCTATGCCTCCACCTCCCTGCACGCTGCGGGAACCTGCCGGATGGGACCGGCCGGGGACCCTGAAGCGGTGGTGGACCAGTACCTCGGCGTGCACGGTGCCGAGAACCTGTGGATCGCGGACGCCTCGGTGATGGTCAACGTCACTACCGGCCTGACAAACCTGACAGCGTACATGATCGGTGAGCGTCTCGCGGAGTGGCTCAGGAACGGCACGGACTCCGCAACTGACTCGGCCGAACTCGTTTTCCAAGCACCGTAGGAAACAGGGACATCATGACGGCAACAACAACGACGACAGCGGCAGGGCCCGGCGTGGATGCGGATATGGAAGCAATCCGGCGCCTTACCCACGAGTACTCCTGGGCGGTGGACTCGTCCCGGCTTGAGGACATCGTGGCGCTCTTCGCCGCCGATGCGGAATGGGACACGACGGATTTCGGGATGGGAGTAGTGCGCGGCGCCGAGGCGATCCGGGAGTTCTATGCAAGCCTGATCGAGAATACGACGCACCGCTGCCACTTGGCGCTAAACCACATCATCGACGTTGATGGCGATGCCGCATCTGCGACGGTCTACGTCCAAGCCTTCGTGATCACGCTCGAGGGCCAGCGGGACGAATCCATAGGTTACTACTCCGACGAGTATGTCAGGACGCCTCAGGGATGGAAATTCCGCCGACGTGCGGCCCATCCGCTGCTGCCGCCACCGCCGGCACCGGTGTAGCAGGACGGTGTCCCAACCTTCTGCCGGTATGGACCCGACGAATATTCAAGCGCAATCATGAGGAGCAGGCATGACAACAACAACTGCAGCAGAAACCACAAAGTCCTCGGACAAGCTGCCGCGCTACAACAAGCTGCTGATTGGCGGCAAATGGGTCACCCCGTCAAGTGAGGCGGTCATCGAAGTCGTATCCCCAATAACCGGTCAGGTTATTGCCACCGTCCCGGAGGCGCAGAACGCTGACATGGATGCAGCGGTTGCCGCGGCGCGCAAGGCCTTCGACGAGGGCCCGTGGCCGCGGATGAGCCCCGCCGAGCGTGCTCAAATCCTGCGCAGAGTGGGTGCAGAGGTGAAGAAGCGGGTGGAGGCCATGTCCAAGGCCTTCACTGCCGAGATCGGAGCGCCCGCAGCCTCCAGCAACGCATTCCACGACAACGCCGTCAAGGTATGGGACGACGTCGTGACGCTTCATGAGCGGTTCACCTTTGAGGAGGAACGCAGCTGGTCCGGCGGAAGCGGCAAACTGGTCCGTGAGCCGATCGGGGTGGTGGCGACGATCCTGCCCTGGAACGGGCCCGTGGCGACGGCATCGCTGAAGTTCGCCCCGGCTTTGGCCGCCGGCTGCACCGTTGTCATCAAGCCCGCGCCGGAAGGTCCTGTCAGCATGATGATGCTAGCCGAAGCCCTTGAGGCCGCAGGCCTCCCCGAGGGCGTGATCAGCCTGCTTCCTGCCGGGCGCGAGGTCGGGGAGTACCTGGTCCGGCACAAGGACGTGGACATGATCACCTTCACCGGCAGTACTGTCGCAGGCAGAAAGATTATGGGCATCGCGGCCGAACGCATCGCACGCGTCACGCTTGAGCTGGGCGGCAAGTCGGCGGCCATCATCACCGATGACGTCGACCTCGACACAGTCTTTCCCGAGCTGGTGTTCTACGGCATCGGCCACTCCGGACAGGTGTGTGCCGCCCTGACCCGGATCCTGGTCCCGCGCCAGCGCCAGGACGAGGTGGTGGAGCGGATCAAGGCCGTGATGGAAAGCGTCAAGATCGGTGATCCCCGTGAAGCGGACACTGTGCTCGGTCCGCTGGCCGCCGAACGCCAGCGCGAACGCGTCGAGTCCTACATCGAGATCGGCAAGAGCGAAGGAGCCCGTCTGGTGACCGGCGGCGGCAGGCCGGAAGGCCTGGACAGCGGCTGGTATGTTGAGCCGACCCTGTTTGCCGACGTCACCCCCGAGATGCGGATTGCGCAGGAGGAGATCTTCGGTCCAGTCCTCGCGGTGATCCCCTACGACACCATCGATGAAGCGGTGCAGATCGCCAACGGCACCGACTACGGACTCTCTGGCGCCGTGTTCGCCCGCGATGACGCTACCGCCGAGGCCATCGCCCGGCGCGTGCGCACCGGACAGATCTCGGTCAACTCCTGGGGCATGAACGTGCTCCAGCCCTTCGGCGGATACAAGCAGTCCGGCCTCGGCCGCGAGGGCGGCGTCGAAGGATTCGAAGAATTCCTGGAGACCAAGTTGATTCAGCTCCCTTAGGTACCTCAAGCATTACTCAAGCATTAAGGACCGCTTTCCCCGCCAGCGATTGGTGGGGGAAGCGGTGCGCCAGCTGCCTGAAAATTGTTGGGTTAAAGCAACGGCGATCAAATTTGTTAATTACCTAAGTTGCAGGAGTGACAGATGTCAACGAAATTGTCGATTGAGGACCGTGTCCGCCTAATTGAGGATCGGGCGGCAATCCAGGAACTCGCAGTCCTCTACGGGTTCATTATGGATGAGCGCGATGAGGCGGGGATCCGCCGGATCTTTGCCACGGACGCCACCCTCCGTTCCCAGGATGGGGTGTTCGCCGCGACCGGCATCGAGGAGATTGTAAAGACCTACCTTGGCCGCTTTGACGTACTCGGTCCCACCAACCACTACACGCACGGGCATGTCGTGCGTTTTGACGACGTCGACCCGGATATCGCGACCGGGCTGCTGTCCTCGCACGCCGAAGTAACCCGCAACGGGGAGGCGATGCAGGTTGCCCTGCGGTACAAGGACACCTACCGCCGCGTGAACGGCCAGTGGCAGTTCGCAGACCGGCTGATGTCCTACATGTACTACCTGCCGGTCACTGAATACGCCGAAGGGCTTGCGGACCGCAACAGCGTACGTGCATACGGCGACCATCGACCGGCGGACTGGCCAGAGGCGCTTTATTCGGAGAACGGCGCAGCCTGGCTCAAGGCCTACCTCTAAGCACCGGCCGGTGCAGCGGCCGGGCGAGGCGCGCCTTGTTGCTGCTTCAATTCGTGTTCCCGCAGCATTCATCTGCTTGGATTCCGATGCCGGGGGCACAGGAGCGCTTAGCTGTGCCGCTGCCGGCGGTTCCGGTTCCTGTTTCAACCCGGAGTTGCGGGTCCGATGACATCGACTTTGCAGGTCAACTATGCCTTCCGTGCCTTAGAACCAATCCTGCAGCTGATAACCCGGGGGCGGTTCCCGGAGAGGGGCAGCTCTCATGCGGTTTGCTTACGCGCTGTTCACGGTCTTTCTGCTTTCAAATATCCCTGCGCCCCTGTATCCGTTGTGGCAGCAGCAGATGGGTTTCTCTGCGACTACGACAACCGTTCTTTTTGCCGCTTACCAGGTTGGCGTTCTGTGCGGCCTACTTGGGCTCGCACGATTCGTCGAGAGCCGTGGGCCGCGCTGGTCGTTATCAGCGACCATTGGCATTGCGGTTGCATCCGCTGCACTGTTTGCCTTGGCTACGGAGTCATGGCACCTGGGACTGGGCAGATTCCTTAGCGGCATAGCATCCGGTATTTTTGTCTCCTCCGGTGCCGCCGTGGTGACCTCCCACTATGCGGCACGCGGAAAGATGAATGGGCATTGGATGGCCGCGCTCTCGGTCACGGCCGGTCTGGCCCTCGGGCCGCTGATGGGCGGCGCGTTCATAGACCTGGTGATTGCACCGGAGGTGAGCGTGTTCGCCCTCGAGGGTCTGCTGTTGCTAGCTGCCGGCGCGGCCGTGGCTATGCGGCGTCCCGCGGCTTCTCCCGTCCCGCCCGGCCGCGTTGTGGCTGCGGTCGTAACGGTGGCGGACCGGAGCAGGACCAGCCCGGCCGCGCCGCAGCTCCGGCTGGCACTGGCGGTCTTCGCCATCTGCGGGATTGTGTGCTCCATCCACATGTCGGTCGGTTCGGTCTATTTGGCCTTGGAATTGGGAATCCATACGGGACTGGCAGGGGGCGGGATGGTGTCCATGGTGTTTGCGGCGGGTTTTCTCTGTCAGCTTGTTCTGGCGCGGTCATCGCTATTGGCCAAATCGTCATGGGCGATGGTTCTGGGCATTTCCGGAGCCGCCGTTTTGGGCTGCGGAATGCTGACTGCCTCTATGCCCGCGCTGTTTGCTTCGGCGGTGCTTAGCGGCGCCTGCCAGGGGGCCGGACAGCTGGCTGCCATGTCTATAGCGCGCGAGTACCTGCGCGAGGTCGAGCTGGGCCGGGGTTTCGGACGGCTGAACGTGTTCAGCTACGCTGCCGGGACAGCTACCGTACTTTCGACGGGTGCGCTGACCTCCGTCGTGGGGCTGAGCACGGCCATTGCGGTCATTTGCGCGCTGGCGGTGGCGTTGACCATCAGCGCGGCGGTTGTCCTCATCGTCTGCAGGGGGCTGCTGAAACCGCAGCGGACGCCTGTTCCGGAAACATTAAGTGCAGCCAGCTCGTGATGTTCGGCGGAGTGGCTGGGAGATCGAACTCACGTCCGAGATGTTGTATTAGCAGTTGGGGAAACCATCTGCTGGCTGTTCTTGGGCTGTGAAGGCGTCACAGGCAACTTGCACGATTACCAGGTGGTCGTTTTAGGGATGTCCTCGGCCCGCCGCTATGGCTGCTCTGAGGAATCCGGCAGCGTGACTCGGGGGCTGGCATTTGCTGCAGGGCGCAGCCGGTCTGTGTGGGCTTCTTTGAGGATCCCGCAGGTCCGGAAACCTGTCCTCAATGAAACTGTGCCGATCGTTTTCGAACCGTCCCCAGTCCTTTACAAGGGGTAGCAGCCCCAATAGTCTGAGGCTGAACATAAGAATCATAATAATGATCTCAATGAGGAGATAAAAAATGATCAGTAGATCTATCCGGCATCCGCTGCGTGCTGCCCAGGCGGCGGTCCTGGCCGCCGGACTGTTCGCCGTCGCAGCCTGTGGGAGCGCCACCGGACAGGATGAGGCCGCCCCTGCCACGGGCGGCGGTGACGGCTTGCCTTCTGTCGTCAATGTGGTCAGCACTGAGCCACTAGTAGGTCCGGCGGGAGCCGTTGGGGTATCTGCCAATCGGGGCTATGACCTCGCAGCCAAGGAAATCAATGAATCCGGATTTCTGGGTGCGGCGAAAATCCAACTGAAACAACTCGATACCGGATCCAACGTTCAGACGGCCGCCAGCCAAATGACTCAAGCTGTAGCAGACAAGAGCATCTCGGCGGTATTTGGCTCTGTCATGAGTGCCGAGTCAGTGGCCCAAGCGCCGATCGCCGAGAAGGGCCAGATCCCTGTTCTCTTTACGCAGGCTGGCAGCGAAGGCGTCGTTATTGGTAAATACACTTTCCGCCTGACCCCCATGATGAGTGACTACTACCCGATCATCAAAAAATTCGTGAAGGAGCAGGGCTGGGAATCAATGGGCATCATCTACTCCGCGGTCAGCCCTACCCTGGTTCCTCTTGGAGAGGAAACCATTCCGGCGATCGCCGATGAGCTCGGAATCGAAATCACGGCCAGTGTCGCCACGCAGGCGACCACGCAGGACTTCAACGCACCGGTGTCCAATATCCTCAAGTCCAACCCCGACGGAGTCGCTGTGTTGCATGTAGGGGCGGCAAACCCTTCGATCATGTTGGCTCTGCGCCAGGCCGGCTATGACGGCGAGGTCATCGGCAATTCCGGCGCCAGCTTCGGCAGCCTCAAGCCTGCCGGTGAGGCCGGGGCGGGCATGGCATGGCCCGTGGACTTCAGCCCGATGATGGAGGGAGAAGCCGTCCAGAAGTTTGTCAAGGCATATGAAGCCGAATACGGCGAGACACCGATGAACTACGCAGCTGAGGCCTACGACGCGATGTGGTTCCTGGCCAAGTCCCTCAAGGCTGCCGACAGTGCGGACCGCGAGGCCCTGAAGGCAGGAATGGAGAAGGTGGCGGCGGAGCCGTTCACCGGAGCGCTGGGCGAGAACCTGAACTTCAAGGACCGTGACCTCGAAGTACCCGGAGTCGTCGTCCAGTGGGACGGAACCAAGGAAGTGTTCCTGTATGCAGCATCCGACGTGGAGTAGGGCGGCAAAGCGAAACGACCGTGAAGCAATGTTGAACTCGAAGGGAAGAACATGACGAGGCAAAACAGCAAGAGTGATCCCGCTCAGGAGACGGTGATTGTGGTCGGAGCAGGGCTGTCCGGGCTGGCAACGGCATTGGGCGCCGCGCTGAACGGACGCAGTGTGACGGTCTTTGAAGCCGCAGATCTCGTCGGCGGGGCCGCTGCCTACTCCGGCGGCCAAGTCTGGGTCGGTGCCAACCACGTCGCCCAGCGGGAGGGTATTGAGGACGATCTCGAACTGGCTGAGCGCTACATCCGTTCCATCGCCCATGATCATCCAGAAGTTCTGGATGAAGCTGCCATGCAGCTTTGGCTGCGCACTGCACCGGCGGCGATGAGGCACTGGGAAGACGTCGGGGCGATCAAATGGACGGTGATCCCAGGCCTGGCTGATTACCACAACGAGGCGGACGGGGCGCTTCCGGCCGGCCGTTACCTCACGAACGAGGTGATCGACGGCAGCGAACTCGGCCAGTGGCGCGAAAAACTACGGGTTAGTCCGTACTTTCCGGTGGGAACAACCTACGCGGACATGTTCGTGAAGGGCCGCCGCCTAACCTATGTCGATGACAATGAATCCGGAGGAGAGCAGGCTGGTGTCCAGGGCTTCGGCCTCCCGGAGAACCGCGAGGGATGGGCGGGCGCCGAGGATGGAAGCGACGCCCTGACCTTCGGGACGGGCGTTGTGGCCGCTTTCCTGGCCAGGGTTATCAAGGAGGATGAGGTCGAGATCCTGACGTCCCACCCGGTGACGGAACTGCTCACGGACAACGACGGAAATGTAGTGGGCGTCCGGGCGCAGGGCCCGGATGGAGCAGTGGAACGGCGAGGCCCTGTCGTACTGGCCACCAGCACCTACGACTGGGACCCGGACCTCGTCCAGGAGATGGTCGGTTTGGGTCCCGAGGACTTCGGGAGTGTGGCGCCGGAGAGCCTTCGCGGCGATGGAATCAAGCTGGCCAGGGCTGTCGGCGGCGCGATCGCCAAGATCCCGGCCACCGCAGTTCCCATGCTTCCGGGCTGGAAGTCGGAGCTCGGGTCAGGCTATGCGTATGGCCCGGACTATGCCATGCCGCATTCCATGATCGTGGACAGGACGGGAAAACGCTACTGCGACGACTCGTACTGGGTTGACATCGTTGCCAAGACGATGGATCCGCAGGACAAGCATCTGCCCTTTTTCCTGATCTTCGACGAGCAGCACCATCAGAAATACGGCTTGGGGGCCACTCCGCCCGGCGGTACCTATCCGGAAGGTCTGGTCACTTCCGCTCCCACCCTGCGCGAATTAGCAGAGGCTCTTGGCATAGACGGGGCGCAACTGGAAGAGACTGCTGCTAAGTACAGTGATAATGCCACCCGAGGTGAGGACCCGGATTTCGGGCGTGGAACGGTGACCTATGTCCGGCGGTTTGCCGGAGACCCGTCCAACCAGCCAAATCCGGTGCTGGGACCCGTCAGCCAGGCTCCGTTCCATGGCTTCCGCCTGCGTTTCGTGGGGACCGGGATCGGTTCCAGCGGGATCCATATCGACGGCGAGGGACACGTGCTGAACGAGCAGGGCCAGATCATTTCGGGCCTGTATGCTGTCGGGTCCTGCGCGGCGCTCACAACCACCGGCACCGGCTACAACAGCGGCATCGCACTAGGCCGGGGACTGACGCTGGCCTATCAGGTCAGCAACGAGCTCGCGGAAGGCGTTCCGTCGCCAGAATCCGACGCATAGCAAGGAGCCTAGAACCGGCTGAGCCAAGGCAGCCACCTGCAAAAAAGCGGGTGGCTGCCTTTCTATTGCCCCGGCCGGCCGACATTCTCAGTTCCGGATACCTCTTTACAACTGCAGGGCAGCACCATATTGTGAGGTTCACCATAACAATCATAGTCATGGTCTCGATGAGGAGATAAAGATGATCAGCAAGTCTTTCCGGCGTCCGCTGCGCGCTGTCCAGGCGGCGGTCCTGGCCGCCGGACTGTTCGCCGTGGCGGCCTGCGGCAGTGCCACTGGGGCCGACACGGGCACCGACTCCAGCTCGGACGCTGGCGCGGCGGGCCTGCCCGCCGTCGTCAACATGGTCAGCAGCCTTCCGCTTGTGGGCTCCGTGGGAGCCGTGGGAATCTCCGCCGAGAGGGGCTACGAGCTGGCCGTCAAGGAGATCAACGAGTCCAAGTTCCTGGGCGAGACAACCATCAAGCTGAAACAGCTCGATACCGGCGGCAATGCGCAAAACGCGGCCAGCCAGGTCACCCAGGCAATCGCGGACAAGGACGTGTCGGCGATCCTGGGGTCTGTGATGAGCGCCGAAGCCGTTGCGCAGGCGCCGATCGCGCAAAAAGGTAAGACGCCGATCGTCTTCACCCAGGCCGGAAGCCCGGGAGTTGTTGTCGGTGACTACACCTACCGGGTTACTCCACTAATGAGTGCCTACTACCCCATCATGAAGAAGTTTATCCAGGAGCAGGGCTGGAAGACTATGGGTGTCCTCTACACCTCGGCGAGCCCTACGCTGCTTGAGATTGGCGAGAAGACGATCCCGGCAATCGCCAAGGAACTTGGCATCGAAATCACCGCGAGTGTGGGTACCCAGGCGACCACGCAGGACTTCAACGCACCGGTGTCCAATATCCTCAAGTCCAACCCGGACGGCGTTGCGATTATCCAAATCGGCGCCGCGAATCCCTCAGCCATGTTGGCTCTTCGCCAGGCCGGCTATGACGGCGAGGTCATCGGCAATTCCGGCGCCAGCTTCGGCAGCCTCAAGCCTGCCGGTGAGGCCGGGGCGGGCATGGCATGGCCCGTGGACTTCAGCCCGATGATGGAGGGAGAAGCCGTCCAGAAGTTTGTCAAGGCATATGAAGCCGAATACGGCGAGACACCGATGAACTACGCAGCTGAGGCCTACGACGCGATGTGGTTCCTGGCCAAGTCCCTCAAGGCTGCCGACAGTGCGGACCGCGAGGCCCTGAAGGCAGGAATGGAGAAGGTGGCGGCGGAGCCGTTCACCGGAGCGCTGGGCGAGAACCTGAACTTCAAGGACCGTGACCTCGAAGTACCCGGAGTCGTCGTCCAGTGGGACGGAACCAAGGAAGTGTTCCTCTACTCCGCATCTGACGTGCAATAGCAACCCCTGGCCCGGAGCGCTGCGCCCGGTACGGTGCGGCGGAGCGGCCAAAGCCTCTCCGCCGCACCGGAAACCGGGCACAAGCGCGACCAGCACTAAGGAAGTGAATCCGATTTGCAAGACATTCTCAGCGCAGTATCCCTGGGCTCGATCTATCTCTTATTTGCGCTGGGCATGAGCCTGGTGTGGGGGTCGATCGGCATCTTGAATTTTGCCCACGGATCCATCTTTATGTTCTCCGCTTTTACCGGCTACGTACTCCTCAACCAAGTGCAGCTGCCACTCGCCGCGCTCATCGTGATCGGCATCGTTGTCGGCGTGCTCCTCTCGCTCTTCATCCAGGTGGCCGTCTTCGAGCAAATCCAGAAACGTGCCAAAAACGCTCACATGGCGGAAATGCAGATGCTGATCGGCGGCATCGGGATTGCCAGTATCCCACTGGCCATCGCCCAGATCGTGACGCTCAGCAATCCTTTCGGCTTTTCCAACAGCTCCTTCAAGATCAGCACCTTTACTATTGGCGAGCTGCGGATCGGAAACATCGATGTTTTGATCATTATTGCCGCACTGGGGCTCGGCGCCGCGGTGGCGGTGTGGCTGCGACGGTCCCGCCAGGGCCTGGCGCTCCGTTCTATCGGCGTGGACGCCGAAGTCTCCTCGATGATGGGCATCGACAAGCGGCGGCTGGGACTTGGCATTATGGGTGTGGCAGGAGGGCTTGCCGGCCTGGCCGGAGTCCTCTTTACCTTCAGCATCGGCGCGATTACGCCTGAGAGCGGTGAGACGCTGCTGGTCAAGGCCTTTGCGATTATCATCCTCGGCGGCGTCGGCAGCACTCTGGGTGTTGCGGTTGGTGCGTACATTCTCGCCTTTGCCGAAACATATGTCCTCGTATACACCAGCGGCACCTGGGTCGAGGCCATTTCCTTCGGACTCATCTTCGCCGTCCTGCTCCTCAGGCCGGCTGGACTCTTTGGTAGGAAGGAAGTGCGACGGACATGATCGACTGGTACACCTCGAACCTGCTTCTGATCC
Source organism: Arthrobacter sp. B0427-1-12 (assembly GCF_059092905.1). NCBI lineage: Bacteria > Bacillati > Actinomycetota > Actinomycetes > Micrococcales > Micrococcaceae > Arthrobacter > Arthrobacter sp. B0427-1-12. The sequence goes on from NZ_JBNHIC010000012.1 coordinate 15,210, forward strand.
AAGCGACATTCACCGGTCTTCTGCTGGCGCTGAGCGTGCAGTTGCCCATGCGGGCAGGTGTCTTTTCCTTCGCTGGCGTCGGCTCCTACGGTATCGGCAGCTACCTGGCGGCGATCTTGGTCTTGCAGCTGAACCTGGGTGCGCTTGAAGCGATAGCCCTGGCCACGGTTGCCGCCGGTGTGGTGGGACTGCTGCTCGGCATTCTGCTCCAGAAGCTCAACGGCCTGTATCTGGCCATGGCAACGATGGCATTCTGTCTGGTCATCGGCGTCCTCGCGATCAACGGCGGGGACCTGACCGGCGGTTCCACCGGACTCTTCGGAGTTCTGACTGATTTCACCAGCCTTCAGCTCTATGTGATCGCCATCGTGGGGTTGGTGCTGGTGGCATTGACGGAGCGTGGCCGCACGGGACGCCGGATTGACGCAGTCCGTGAGGATCCGGAACTGGCAGCGTCGATGGGAATCAACGTCCGGCTTTACCGCGTAGTGGTGTTCGGTGCCAGCGCCATGCTTGGCGGCTGTGCCGGAGCCATGAACGTGCTGGTGCGTACCACGGTGAGCTCGCTGGATATTGGCTTCCCGCTGATTGTGCTGGCCCTGACGATGATCATCGTCGGTGGAACCCGCTCCTGGAAGGGAGCGGCCATGGGTGCAGTGATCTTCACCTGGCTGCGCTACTTCCTTGAAAGCACCGGACCCTGGCAGCACATTATCTACGGCATCATTATTGTCGCCGCCGCCATTTACATTCCCGGTGGTCTGCACGGAATGGCCAGCGATGCTTGGCGAAGGCGTAAGCAACGACGGCGGCAACCGGCACCGGCCGAGGACATCACCGCAGAGGGCGCCGGCGCCCCGGACGCGGAGTTGGCCGTGGTGGGCGCCCTGCCGGCCCATGAGCCGAAGGGGGCGCAACAATGACGAGCGAGACAGCGACACAGCAGGATACGGCCGTCCTCGAAGTGCGGGATGTGGCCGTCCACTTCAGCGGAGTGAAGGCCGTGGACGGCTTAAGCTTCAGCCTCACCGAGAACAAGATCTTCGGGATTATCGGCCCCAACGGATCCGGCAAAAGTACATTGCTGGCGGCTCTCACCCGGCTCATTCCGCTGACCCGCGGTGAGATGCTTTTCGAGCAGGAGAAGTACCACGATACGCCTGCCTCCCAGGTTGCCAAGCGGGGCATTGCCCGTACCTTCCAGACGGTTCGGCTGTTGCCGGAACTTACGGTGCGCCAGAACATCCAGCTCGGTGCCGATGTGGGAATGGCAGATGGAAAGGACAAACCAGGCTTATTCAAGCGGCTATTCAGCAACGCGGCGTCGCCGGCCGTCGAGGAGGCAATTCGGCGCACCCGGCTGGAAGGGTTTGAAGATTTCCGGCCGGCCGAAATGTCCTACGGCACGCAGCGGCGGGTGGAAATCGCCCGTGCAATGGCGATGAATCCCCGGTTGCTGCTGCTGGACGAGCCGACGGCAGGCATGAACCAACAGGAGCGGGCCGAAATCTCCCAACTCCTGCGTGATCTGCGTTCGGAGGGATTGGCCCAGTTGCTGGTGGAGCACGACGTTCAGCTAATGCTGGACACCTGTGACTATATCTTCGCGATGAACGCCGGGGTCCTCATTGCAGAAGGGTCGCCGCACGATGTGGTGCGCAACCCGGCAGTCCAGGAAGCCTACCTTGGTAAGAAATGGCGGGAAAATGCTTGAGATTCGAAACCTGTATGCCACTTATGGAAAGATCTCTGCCGTCCGCGGCATCAGCCTTGCGGTCAGTCCCGGAAACGTAACTTTGGTGCTGGGCGCCAACGGGGCAGGCAAGAGCACCACGCTGCGGGCAGTCGCAGGCCTGCACAGGCCGGACTCCGGCGAGGTGCTGCTGAACGGAACCGACATGGCGGGCCTGCCTTCGTATAAGGTGGTCCGCCATGGCGTGGCCCTGGTGCCCGAAGGACGCCGGGTTTTCGCACCGCTGATGGTGGAGGAGAATCTCCGTCTGGGGGCCTACACGGCGCCCAAGGCCAAATTCGAGGAGAACCTGGCTCGAGTCTATGAGATGTTTCCAATTCTTGGCCGCCGCCGCAGGGGAATGGCGGGCCTGCTCAGCGGTGGCGAGCAGCAGATGCTGGCCTTCGGCCGGGCCCTGATGTCCGAACCCAAGATCATGCTTCTGGACGAACCATCCATGGGGCTGGCGCCGGCAGTCGTTGACTCCGTGTTGGCGAACGTGCGGATCATGGCTGACTCGGGGATCGGCATCCTGATGGTCGAGCAGAACGCTGAGGCTGGCCTTGAGCTCGCCGACGAGGTGGTTGCAGTCGCACGTGGTGAGGTTGTTTTCAGCGGCACGGCCGGGGACGCGCAATCCAATAAGTCAGTGCTGCGCGCGTTCCTTGGGGAAGCTGCCCTGGAAGGCGAAGCAGTTTAAAGATGGTCACAAAGACTACGACAAGAAGGAGAATATGGATGGATGAGGATCAGGTAGCACTCGACAGCCGGGTCGCACGCCTGCTGTTCACCTACGCTTTGGCTGTGGACTCCGGTGACCTGAACACGCTGCGCTCGATCGCCACGCCTGATATCCAGTTCACTGCTTCTGCCGGCACGTTGGCCGGGCTCGAACAGTTCCTCGATGTCTACCGGAACCAGTTTTCGTCCGAGTCCGAGGAAATCAGGCATGTGGTTACCAACGTGATGGCGGAGCGCCTGGCGGACGGCCGGATCCAGGTACAGGCCTATTTCGAAGCGACGATGTTCGAGCAGGAGGAAACGCAGCGGGTTTTCGGCAGTTACCACGACATCCTGCGCGAAGTTGACGGCGAACTCAAGCTGGCCCACAAGAAGATCCGGGTCCACCGTGTCCTGCATCTGCCGAAGGCAAGGCAGGATTGGGTGAGCGCCAGCGCCGCAGTGATCGACGCTTAAACAATCAACGGCCCATGCAGAACGCCCCGTCGATCCTGTCGGCGGGGCGTTCTGCATGTTCGAAATCAGGGTGGGCCATGCACACCGTTGGCACGGCCACCCGGCCTTTTAGCTTTCGACGACGGTAACCGCGCGTTCGGGACAGTTGCTGGCTGCCAGCCGCGCCAGGTCGTGGAGTTCTTCGGGGATGTCCCCGGCGGGGGTGTACGCCAAGCCATCTTCATCCGAGAGCTCGAACAGCGTCGGGGCGGTCATCTGGCATACGCCGTGGCCTTGGCAGACTGCCCGATCAATTTCTATGCGCATCAGTACTCCTTCTGATTGTTATACCCGGATGGTGGTGAACCGCCGCGCCCGTCCGAATTGTTTCTCGAAATCTTCAATCGGCCTCTGGACTGGGCTTGACCCCTATTCTATTATAATAATTAGTAGATACAAGGATGTGTTTCGCTGCACTGCAAGGTTGTCTTGGTAACCATTGAGTGCGAAGCCTGAAATAAAGGGGAAGATCCATGGCAGAGCAGACGGTCAAGGAAGCAGCAGTACTCGACGACCGCCCGGTCGTCGAGTTTGACCACAATTCACCAGAGCACAGTGCGGATCCCGTGGCCAGCTATCGGGCTTTGCGGGAAAACCACCCGGTGGCCTGGACCGAGGCCTGGGGCGGCTATTGGGTGCTGAGCGGCTACGAGCCCATCTTCGATGCCGCCCGGGATGATGACACCTTTTCCTCGGCGCGTACGAAGCACGGCGGGGAGGGGCAGGAAATCACCATTCCGAAGCGCCCGATGACCGAGCACTTTCCGATCGAACTCGACCCGCCGGCATCCATGAAGTACCGCAGGATCATGAATGCCCTGCTGTCGCCCTCCGCGGTCAATGCCATGCGGCCGATGGTTGAGAAATACACGACTCTGTTCATCGATGACATCATAGAAACCGGCAAGGCGGATTTTGCCACTTTGACCGGCATCCCCGCCATTATCACCATTGACTGGTTGACCCTGCCGCTTGAGGACTGGCGCCGCCATGCATTTGCGCACCGCAAGGTGCTTTCTGCGCCCGTCGGCAGCCCCGATTACATCAAAGCCACCCAGGTGGAGATTCCGTACCTGACCGACGTGATCAAGAAGACCATTTCGGAACGCCGCCGCAATCCCGGGGATGATCCGATCAGCTTCATCCTGAGTCATGAGATCGATGGCAAGCCGATCAGCGAAGAGGATGCCCTGTGCATGATCGAGTTGATTGTCTCCGGGGGGGTCGGCACTACCGCCTCGCTGGTCGGACAGGCAATGGTGTGGCTTTCCGAACACACAGACGTGCGCCAGCGGCTGATCGATAATCCCGAGCTGATGCAGAATGCCGTTGAGGAATTCCTGCGTTACTTCTCGCCGACCCAGGCGCTAGCCCGGACCGTGGCCCGAGATGCCGATTTCCACGGCGTCAAGATCAAGGCGGGGGATCGGGCGCTGCTGGCCTGGGCATCGGGGAGCCGGGACGCGGAGGGCGGATTCGAGAATCCGGATGTGCTGGATATCGAGCGCTCACCGAACCGTCATCTGGCCTTCGGGGTCGGAAGTCATCGCTGCGCAGGTTCTCATCTGGGGCGCCTGATGTCGAGAACTATCCTCACAGAGATTCTTCAGCGCATGCCCGACTACAAGGTCGACAAGGACAACGTGGTTCGCTACCCGCAGCAAGGAGTCAATACTGGCTTCGACCAGTTGCCGGCAACGTTCACTCCAGGCAAGCGTCTCCTGGACGAGCGGCTGTAGTTTTTGCAACAGGCTTCGGTGTTCCGGGGCTGGCGGTGAGTCCGGACTGCCGTTCCGTCGGAGCGGCAGTCCGGACGTTCTTTATACGAGTGAGGATGGCAAGATGAGTACTCCGGTGCCGGAACCCGAGCCGACTCAGGGGCAGGGCCGACCTGGCATGTCCTGGGGTGTCAAGAGCAGTTTCACCCGGTATATCGATGCGATGCCGGACGGCATGCGTGGTGCCGGACATGGCGCGGCGGAGACCGGGCAGGGCGTGTACTTCTTTGAGCTGGAGGACGCCTCCGGCTATGATCCGGTGTCCCGTGAGGGGGTCGTCAAGTACCGCGGCGACGTTCGTTACAAGGGCCACCAGGGGATGCTGTTCGTCATGATCGTAGACCCGTGGATCGAGTTCAGGAACGGGGCCGCCGCGCTCACGGTGCTTGATGCAGAACACTGGCCCAGCCGCGACCGCAGAATCGAGCTGGCCACGCTTGCCCTTAATGAAGCAGCGACTCAGCAGCTGCCCGACGGGTGGACGCATCTGACTACCCAGCTGACGCAGGAGGGGGCCATGGTCTTCAATGAGGTCTATCCGGTCGGTGAAATTCTCGATCCGGTCAGGTACTGCGTCGCCGTGTGACTTGTGCACCTGCTGATCTGGCGTAAGACACCCTTGCCAACCTCTGTTGAACGCCGGCAAGTATGGTTACAATCATAATCATAAATAACGGGCGACCCGTCCGATGCGAAAGGGAATGATCATGCCAAAGGTGACCTACACCTCAGCTGCAGGTGACGTCAGCGTGCTGGAAGGCAATGCCGGGGATTCGGTTATGGAAGTTGCGGTCCGCAACGGACTGCCGGGCATCGTGGCCGAGTGCGGCGGGTCCCTGGCCTGCTCGACCTGCCATGTGTTCGTGCGCGAAGAGGATCTTGACGGCCTTGCCCCGATGAGCGAACTGGAGGACGAAATGCTGGACGGCACAACGGAGGAGCGCCGGGAAAACTCAAGGCTCTCCTGTCAGATTAAGCTGACCGAGGATGTCCATCTGTATGTGCAGACCCCGGATAGCCAGGTCTAGCCGCCATGCCTAAGAGCAACGGAACCCTCATTATTGGCGCTTCCCAGGCCGGGGTGCAGCTGGCGAGTTCGCTGCGGGAGCTCGGAAACACCGCGCCCATCACTATTGTCGGTGCGGAGCAGCACCCGCCGTATCAGCGTCCGCCGCTGTCCAAGGCATTCCTGCAAGGCTTGGTAACGGCGGAGACGCTGACGTTCAGGTCCCAGGACTTTTACGACAAACACAACATCGAACTGATAGTGAACGAACGCATCGTCGCGATCGACAAGGATGAGAAAGGTGCCGGCGTTGCCACCTCGGCCTCCGGCCGGAAGTTTGCCTTCGATAAGCTGGCCCTGACTGTCGGTGCGAGGCCCCGGAAGCTACAGCTGGAAGGTGCCGATCTGGACGGTGTCCTCTACCTGCGCGATGCCGATGACGCAGCCAGCCTGAAGGAACGGTTGGAGACGGCACAGCATGTCGTCGTCGTCGGCGGTGGATTCGTGGGGCTGGAAGCCGCGGCCAGCGCCAAGAAACTCGGCAAGGAAGCGTTCGTTCTCGAGGTGGCGCCGCGCCTGATCGGGCGCGCTGTCGGCGAAACCACCTCCGAGTTCTTCCTCAAAGCCCACCGAAGCCGCGGTATGGATATCACGCTGAATGCGAAAATTGTCCGCTTCCTCGGCAATGACCAAGGGCAGGTGAGCGGCGTCGAGCTCGACGGGGGCCGCGTGGTGCCTGCCGAGATCGTGCTCATCGGCATCGGAGTGGCGCCCCGGACGGAACTGGCTGAGCAGCTCGGGCTAGCCTGCGGCAACGGAATCATCGTGGATGAGTTCTCCCTGGCCTCCGACGGGACCACCGTCGTCGCCGGGGACTGCGCCGATTTGCCCAGCCCCCTCCCACGGGACGGGGGCCCGGCGCGGCTGCGGCTTGAAAGCGTGAACAACGCCGTCGAGCAGGCCCGCAATGCTGCCGCAACACTGGTCGGCCAACGGGTTCCCTACCGGATGGTGCCATGGTTCTGGTCCGACCAGGGGGACCTGAAACTGCAGATGGCGGGTCTATCGGCGGGTTATGACCAGATGGTGACGCGCGGGGAGCCGGCCAGTGAAAAGTTCTCCGTACTCTATTACCAGAACGGCTCGCTCATTGCGGTGGACTGCATCAACAACCCCGTGGATTTCATGGCTGTCAAGACGGCGCTGGCGAAGGGCCTGAATGTGCCCGCGGATGAGGCAGCGGATGCGAGCATTCCGCTGAAGAAGATGATGATTGAGCTGGAGCCGGCCACCTGATCCGGCCGCCGGGTGTGCCGGCCACCTATTAGTCGGACTATACTTATGATTTGACTAATAAGGTGGCCGGCCAAACCGTCGGCGCCCGGTGACCGGAGGAAAATCCATGCAGACGTCGCTACGTCCCCAGAAGACGGCCATGCTGGTGGCCCAGCGGATCGTCGCTGACATTCAGCGCCGTGGGAATAAGGTGGGGGACCGCCTGCCGCCGGAGCGGGTCATGCTGGAGGAATACAACATTGGGCGCGGAACGCTGCGCGAGTCTCTGCGCTTCCTCGAGCTGCAGGGGATTATTATGCTCAAGCCCGGGCCTGGTGGCGGTCCCGTGGTTCAGCAGCCCGACGGCAGCGGCCTGGCGACGGCGCTGACCCTGCTGCTGCAGTTCGAGAATGCGCCGTTCCGCACGATTACCGAAGCCAGGGCGGCTCTGGAACCAATGATGGCACAGCTCGCCGCGTCCCGTATGAGCGATGAGCAACTGGCGGACCTGAAGTACAGCGTCGACCATATGCTTGACCGGGTGGGGGATGAATCCGAGTTCCTGGAGATGAACAAGCGCTTTCATGACATCATCGCGCACAGTTCGGGGAACGCGCTCTTCGGCCATTTAATCGACACGCTGCTGGGCATGCTGGATGGCAGTGCAATCGGCGTCGACTATCCCGAACACCGGCGCATTGCCGTGCACAAGGCGCACGCAGCCATCTACGAGGCCCTGGCCGCGCGTGACCCGGGCGCAGCCTCGGCGGCCATGCAGGACCACATCATGCAGTATGCGAACTACGTTGAACGCAAGTTCCCGGACGTTCTCAATACTCCGATTTCCTGGACCGCTTAGAATAACGCCTTCAAGGCTCTGACAGTCCCATGCCTATTCTGGAGAGAAAGCTGCAGCGCCGCTGGCGAAGAGCCGGGCCATTTGTTCCGGTGCGTAGCCCAGCGCGGAGAGTATTTCCCCGGTATGGCTGCCTGCGGTGACGGCCGGACCAGGGACAGGGGTTGAGCTGCGGCTGAATCGCGGGGCAACGGTCGGCTGGACGGCCCGGCTATCAGACCGGCCCGGGATTGGTGCGTACAGACCGCGATCCAGGGCATGAGGATGTGCTATCGCCTCGTCCATGTCCAGGACGGGGGTCACGCAGGTATCCTCCAGAGCAAAAATATCTACCCATTCGTCCCGCGTCCTCGCGGCAAACGCCTCGGTCAGCGCGGTGCGAATTTCTGGCCAGATACTCCTATCCTTGTGGCCTCGCAGCAATCGTTCCTGTCCGCCAAGTCCCAAAAGCCGCAGTGCTGAACGGAAGAATTTCTCTTCGATGGTTCCGATTGCCATCCATTTACCGTCGGCACACGTATATACGTCGTAATAGGGACAGCCGGTATCGAGCAGATTTGCGCCGCGATCGCCTGACCATTTACCTTGGGCCCGTAGTCCATGAATCAGTGCCATCAAGGTGGTCGTGCCATCAAGCACATTGGCATCAATGACCTGGCCCATCCCTGAGGTCGCTCGCTCGACCAGTGCGCAGGCGATCCCGAATGCCAGGGAGGATGCCCCGCCACCGAAGTCTCCGACCAGGTTTAAAGGGGCCAAAGGCGGTTCATCATGCCTGCCAATCGAATGCAGCGCACCCGCCAGGCCAATGTAATTGATGTCATGTCCGGCCACGGAGGACATCGGCCCCGACTGGCCCCAGCCGGTAAGCCTGCCGTAAATGAGTCGTGGATTAACTTCGGCTACCTGCTCGGGGCCGATCCCAAGCCGCTCGGCAACACCTGGCCGGAAGCTTTCGATCATGACATCAGAACGGGTCACCAGCCTCATTAGCACCTCCCGGCCGTCTTCGGATTTGAGGTTGAGCGCGATCGATTTCCGCCCGCGCTCGATGACCGGATTCGGCGTGTAGTCGGCGGAGGCCGCGCCTACCCGATCAACTCTGATGATTTCGGCGCCCATGTCGGCCAGAAGCATCGCGCAAAAGGGACCCGGACCGATCCCGGCCAGTTCCACAACCCTGATGCCCGACAACGGTCCGGGACTTGGATCAGTCATTGACGCTCTCCGCTTCCAGCTGGCTGCGCAGTTCCGCCTTGGCGATCTTCTCCAGTGTCGAGCGGGGAAGGCTCTCCACGATGCGCACTTCGCGCGGCCACTTAAACTTGGGCAGCATCGCCTCGCAGTGCCTGCGGACCTGAGTTTCGTCCATGCTGCTGCCTTGGGCCACCGTAACGAAGGCGACGGGGACTTCACCGAGCATGGAATGGGTCCTTCCGACGACGGCGACCTCCCGGACCTCCTTCATCGCGAGGATGACGCGTTCAATTTCCGGAGCCCCAACATTCTCGCCCCCCACTTTCAGCACGTCCTTGTCGCGCTCGACGAAAGAAATCGAGCCGTCCCCGTTCACGCGAACTCGGTCCCCGGTCAGGAACCAGCCGTCGTCGAACGCACTGGCGGTTACCTCCGGGGCATATAGATATTCGAGGAACAGCGAGACCCCGCGGACGCCCCGGATCCTCAGTTCGCCGGCTTCACCAATGCCTGCAGGCGCCCCGGCCTCGTCGACGACGGCGACTCCGTACTCCGGTGCCGGCCGCCCCATCGTAGAGTCTGCGTCTGGATGGTCGAGATTGCTATAGATGGGATGACTGACAGTTTCGGTCATGCCGAACCAGCCCATCGTTGGTATTCCCAGGGGAGACGCCAAGGCACTGAGCGTTGAGCTGTTCCCCCAACCCCTGAAGTGATGAGCATCCGGCTTCTCGGTATTGGCCAGGGCCCTAAGGCAGAAAGATACGACGGAACTCCAGGTGCACTGGTAGCTGTTGGCAACGTCCCAAAAACGCGAGGCAGAGAACTTCGGTTGCAGGACAATACTGCCGCCCGACCAGAGAGTGGACAGGAAGGAATAGGACAGTCCGTTTGTATGAAACAGCGGTAGGTGAAGGAGGTTCACATCCGATGGCGTCAATCGCTGATGCTCGGCACCTACGCGTCCTGCCCACATGATGTTGGCTTGCGTCCATACCACGGCCTTGGGACGGGCAGTCGTTCCCGATGTGTACTGGATGGATGCCGGTGCCAACGGCGATACCTGGATCCGTTTGTAGCGTTCCGGTACGTCGTAGAGGGCGGCCAGTGAGTCCGCGCCAAACCGTTCCTTGCCCTGGAACGCGCTGACAGCGATCCACCTGAGACCGGGCATGGCTGACGCGACGGTTTCAGCGTTCTGTTCACTGACGATGGCGGCGACCGGGCCACTGTGCGAATCGACGTAGGCGAGCTCGTCATGCGAGCTGGCGGGATTGAGGCAAACGGCCACGGCGCCCACGGAAACCACAGCTGCCCACGACAGGAGGAAGTCCGGACGATTGTCCAGAACGAGCGCGACAAGATCACCCTTTCCAATGCCGCGTGTCTGCAGGCCTGCCGCTAGCGACCGGCAGTCGCGGACGAATTCCGCCCAGGTCCATGAGGCCGGCTGGCCCTCAATGGGAGCCCAATGCAGGAAGGTGTCAGCGGGACGGCGTGCCAGCCACGCGTCGAGCAGCCAGGAAAAATCACGACCCTGGATGACTGTAAGTTCGGTCATGATGCGATACGCCACTGGAAATGCTTCGTCCTGAAGAATTCGGAGAAGCCAGCTTCACCCATTTCCGCACCGACCCCGGACTGCTTGGCCCCAGACCAGGGCACGTCAGGCCGCATGCCGCCGCCCCCATTGATGGCCACCGTCCCGGACTGGATCCGCTGGCCGACAGCCAGGGCCTCCTCAAGGTTGCCCCAGACAAGCGCATTCAGACCGTAGATACTGTTGTTGGCAATCTTGACGGCTTCCTCGACAGTGTTATAGGGCAGTACGACGGCGACCGGGGCGAAGAGCTCCTCCTGAGCGATCTCGGCGTCGGGACTCACGCCGGTGATGACCGTCGGATTCAGGTAGAAACCGCCGTCGGGCGTCGCCTGGGAGCCACCACCGGTGAGTATCCGGCCGCCTTCGGCCAGGCTGCGATCGATATAGCCCTGCACCCGTGCCAGGTGCTCCGCGGAGATCAGTGGGCCCACCTCGGTGGCCGGATCGTGTGGATCACCCACCGGCAGGCTCTCGCGGATGAAGGCCGCGGCGGTGTTCGTGAACTCCTCCATGCGCTCGGCCGGCACCAGGATGCGGGTTGTGGCTCCGCAGCCCTGCCCTGCATTGCGGCAGAACCTCAGGACCGTGGCGCTCACCGCGGTTTCGAAGTCGGCGCTCGGCAGCAGGATCGCGGCGGATTTCCCGCCCAGTTCAAGTACAACCTTCTTATTGGTTTCGGCCGCCTGCCGCATGACCGCGGCGCCTACCTGGTTCGACCCGGTAAAGGTCACCATATCCACATCAGGGTGGCTGGTCAGTGCACTCCCGATGTCCGGGCCGCCGGTAACAAGGTTCAGGACGCCAGCAGGCAGGCCTGCCTGTTCCGCCAGTTTCATGAAGGCGATGGTGCACAAGGTTCCCTTTGGGGAGGGCAGCAGGATCACGGAGCATCCGGCGGCGAGCGCGGGAGCTGCCTTCCACGAGATCATATTGACGGGATAGTTGTAGGGCGTGATTGCTGCCACGACTCCCACCGGTTCCTGGATCAAGATGCTTTCCGAGGCATTGGGCCCTGCCTGGCAGCCCAGATGTTCTGTGTAGCCTCCGCGCGGACCGCGTTCGGCGGCGTCTGCGGCCCAGCGGAAGTTGATCGAGGGCTGGCCGACCTGCAGTGACCTCGCCAGGGCAATGGGGGAACCCACCTCATCGACGATGAGCCGGGACAGCTCTTCGGCGCGTTCCTCGATCAGGCGCGCCAGCTCCCGCAGCACTTCTGCACGGGCATGAGGAGTCTTGCTGCGCCAGACTCCGTCATCGAAACTCCGGCGCGCGGCCGATATCGCTTCCTGGACCTGGGAAGGACTGGACGCCTGCCACTTCGCAATAACCTCGCCGCTTGACGGGGAGATGCTGTCAAATGTTCCGCCCTGGCCGGTTGCCCAGCTTCCGCCCACGTAGGTGGACCTGTCAAAATCACGAAGATCGCGTACTGGAGCCACATTTCCTCACTGGTTTAGACGTCTATGTCGAGCACTAAGGACTGGAAGGATTTTCCGTGCGGATCCGATCGGAGCGTCATCGACACGCCGCCGCCCAGCGCTTCATACAGCACGAAGTTCAGGCCGTGCACATTGGGCAGTTCGTAGCGCACGATGTCCCCCTCCACGAGATCGCCGAATTTGTCGGCCACGGCGGCCACCGTGAGCTTCGCGCGGAGCAGATCGTAGTGCAGCGGGTCGTACACAAAAACGCAGATGTTGCTGACGTTTCCCTTGTCCCCGGACCGGCTGTAGGCGATTTCACGCAGTTTCATGCTGTCAGCACCTCGTAGTTGAGCGGAATATCGTCCCTGGAAACGTAGGCAGGCGTCACGCCGAGGGCGGGCACGATGGAACTTGTCACGCCGCCGCCGCCGGCAGGGCCGAAGTACAGGTACTCGACTTCATAGGCAGCGGCCTCGACGCATTCGCGCGAATCCGAGCGGGCCGCGACGCGCAGCCGGACCTCGGCCGGATAGCCCGCTTTCATCCCGGTCCCGAAAAGAGAGTTCATGCCGGTGAGATCGATTCTCATATCGTCGAGGTCGGGTCCGTAGGCCTCCATCCGGCGGCGGACGATTTCCGCCGCCCGCTGCGCTCTTTCCACGCAGCCCGGACCGCCATAGGAGATTTCCGCCGTCGATTTCCATCCCTGATCGACGCCGACGAGGACCTTCAGGGTCTCGGGCCGCTTCCTTCCCTTCGCGCCGCTGACGCGGACCCGATCGTTGCCGAGGTCTTCCACCGCAATCCTGGTGAAATCCGCAGTCACATCCGGAGTCAGGTATTCCGCAGGATCATGGATTTCATAGTAGAGCTGGGTTTTGATGATTCTTTCGTCCACCGCACCGCCGGTGCCGGGTAGTTTCGTGATGACAAGCGAATCTTCGCTGATCTCGCCGATAGGAAAGCCCAGATCATGCGGATTAGGTATGACCCGGTAGGGTGGGTCCTCAAAGTTGCCGCCAGCTCCGTGGACGCCGCATTCCAGCAGGTGGCCGGCAAGAGTGGCCATGCCCACCCGGTCCCAGTCCGTCAGATCCCACCCCATTTCGTGGCAAATAGGGCCAACAAACAAGGACGGATCGGCTAATCGACCGCCCAGGACAATCTGGGCCTGCTCGCGCAGGCAATCAACGATCGGTTCAGCCCCGATGTATGCATTGGCCGAGACAAGCCGATCCCCCAGGGCCGCAGCCGTGGTGCCCAGTTCCGGTAGCTTCACATCCAGCCGACGAACGACGTCGCGCACGTCGTCTCCTGTAATCACGCCAAGCCGCACGCCTCTCAGACCGTTTTTTCGCAGCTCCCGACTAAAGTCCTCGAAGGCTGCCTGAGGGTTGGCTGCACCAAAGTTGCCGACAATTCGACCACCGCCGGCAAGATATTTGCTGACAGCGGGAACAATTTCCGCAATGCGTTCGTCCTGTCCGGTCCCCGGGTCGGCTCGCCGTCGGACCTGCGCCAGCGCCATCGTCCGTTCAGCAAGGCAGTCGAAGCCCATGTAGGTGACAGCACCGCTGTCCGCCATCGCCCGCACCGGCTCCAGCCGGTCGTTCGCGTATGCAGAACCACCGCCGATTCGCAGATATGTCATCTTGCCTCGCTACCTTGAAGAATGGATATTCCAACCAGGGCCGTCCAGGTAGCCCCCAGGGCTTACCTGATCAGTTCAATGAGTGTTGCGTTGGCCATGCCTCCGCCTTCACACATCGTCTGCAGGCCAAACGAGATGTCTTCCCGGAGCATGTGGTGGACCAGGGAAACCATCAGGCGTGCGCCCGTGGCACCGAGCGGGTGGCCGAGGGAAATGGCGCCGCCCAGGGGATTCAGCTTCCCGGCCGGAACACCGGTTTCGGCCTGCCAGGCCAGCGGAACCGCGGCGAACGCCTCGTTGACCTCGAAGACGCCGATATCATCGAGCCCGATACCCGAGCGTTTGAGCAGCGCGTCCGTGGCCGGGATGGGACCGGTAAGCATCAGGACCGGATCCGATCCCACCACCGACATTGTGTGAACGGCGGCCAGGGGCTTGAGCCCATGCTTCCTGACTGCGCTTTCGGACGCGATCAGCAGCGCCGCCGAGCCGTCTGAAATCTGGCTAGCGTGCGCGGCCGTATGGGTGCCGCCCTCGCGCAGAATTGCCAGGCCGGCAAGTTTCTCCGGCGTCGAATCCGGGCGCGGTCCCTCGTCCTGGTTGGCATCGTTGACCGGGACAATCTCGTCGTCGAACCGTCCCTCGGCTATGCTGCGCAGGGCGCGCTCGTGGCTTTGCAGGGCGAAATCATCCAGCTGATTCCGGGAAAGACCCCACTTCTCGGCGATGAGGTCCGCACCGCGGAACTGGGTGATCTCCTGTTCACCAAAGCGCTCGCTCCAGAACATGCCCTCGCGGGGATGCCCCAGGCCGGCATTGACGCCCACGGTAGTGGGCGAAGCAATAGGCACCCGGCTCATGACCTCCACGCCTCCGGCGATGATGAGGTCCTGTGTGCCGGACATAATGGCTTGGGCCGCGAAGTGGACCGCCTGCTGGGAGGATCCGCACTGACGGTCGAGGGTTGTCGCAGGAACGGAATACGGCAGCCCGGCGGAGAGCACGCTGGTGCGGGCAATATTCGAGGCCTGGGCGCCGATCTGACCGACACACCCCCAGATGACATCGTCAATGGTGGCAGGTTCGACGCCGGTTCGGTCCACTAGTTCCCGGATGACAAGCGCCCCCAGATCGGCCGGATGCACGGCAGCCAGCTGACCGCCGCGGCGACCGACCGGCGAGCGAACCGCACCGACGATAAAAGCCCTGCTCATTCCTGCTCCTCAATCCGTGGACATCCCGGATGCGCCTCAATCGGATGCGGTCCAGGCCGACGGCCCCGGCGCATCTGGTTGCCTCCGGACGCCTGGACTTCCATTCCTGAATCGGACGTCTTACAAGGGGCCTGACACCGCTAAAACCATTATTATCATTCATGTTGATGTGGATCACACCATAGGCCTTCTCGCAGGAAATTGTCCAGAAGCCCTTGCTGGTCAAATCCATGATTATGGTTGATAGGATTCTGGCATCGCTACCTTTGGGGAGATCAATGGATATCGGCGTAATTCTCGGCGACATGTCAACGAAAGTGCCGCCCAAGGCGCACCTTGATGCGCTGCTAAGGCAGGTGGACGCTGCGCAGCGAAACGGGTTCAGTTACATCACTATCGGCCAGCACTTCATCTACGGGGATTTGCGGTGGCTCCAGCCGATTCCTACGCTGGCTCGCATTTCGGCTGAACTGGACCCGCATGTCCGGCTTGCGACGACGATCGTCCAAGTGCCGCTTTACCATCCGATTGTCCTCGCTGAGGAACTGGCAACGCTAGACATTCTGACGCGCGGCCGGCTCGTTGTGGGCGCGGGCGCCGGATATCGGGAAGACGAGTTCATCGCACTGGGGATTCCATACAAGGATCGCTTCAGGATGATGGACGAGAGCCTGTCCGTGATCAAGAAGCTGTGGACGCAGGATGAAGTCGGCCACAATGGTGAATTCTGGAGCTTTGACCCGGTACGCACCCACCTGCGTCCACGGCAGGAGCCGCATCCGCCGATCTGGGTTGGGGCCATGCGGGAGGCTGGAGTGAAGCGTTCTGCACGGCTGGGGGATGGGTGGCCGATCACGCCCGAAACTACGATTCCCCAGATGATTCGGCTTCTAAGCCTGTACGAGGACGAGCGTTCAAGGCTCGGGCGCCCCCAAGTCAAGCATCCGCTGCGACGGGAAATAATCCCGGCCGCAACCACCCAGGCGGCATTCGACCGATTCGAGTCGATGGCCAAGGATCGGCTTCTTGCCTACGCTAATCGCAGGCTTGCAACACGCGATGCCCGAGAGCTTTCGGCACAGTTCCGGCAAGTTGCGGCCCGGGAGACGTTTATCGGCACGCCGGATGAATGTCTCGCCCAAATCCAGGAAGTGGCATCAATCATTCCTGTGGATCCGATTCTTATACGTGCGCAGTGGCCGTCCATGAGCGCCGAAGACGTCGAAGCATACCTCGACGACCTGGGGCGGGACATCATTCCGCGGCTCAAGACTATTCAGTCGGTGGACCGTGTTGTCCGTGCCTAGCGGAGCCGAAACCAGCGGACCTCCTGACGTTTCCGCCTAGTTCGGTAAAGGGAAAAGATGATGATTTCTGTGCAGGACAGGTTTGATCTGCAGGAGCTGATAGCTCGGTATTCGATAGCTCGCGACGACAGGGATATAGAAACACTTATTGGCCTCTTTGCGGAAAATGCAATATTTGAACGTGCGGGACGAACGGTGGAGGGGCGGGAGAGAATCCGTGACTTCTTTCTGGCGTCCATGTCGCGCTATGACCTGACCACCCACACCACACATTCTCAGATCCTCGAACCAATTTCAGAAACTGTCGTGAGAGGTACCGTGACCGGACATGCCGAGCTGGTATTGGAGGGAAAGCTGGTCGTGGCCTCCTACCGCTATGCCGATGAATACAGAAGGACGCAGCAGGGCTGGCGCCTGGGCCGACGCTCACTGAGTTTCCTTTATGCCATGCCGATAGAGGAACTGAGTACGGGATTCAAGGATCGGTACCGCATCCAGTGGCCAAATCAAGCCCCGGCACTTGCTGACTATCCGGAATCGCTGCCCACCTGGGACACCGCGGTGGACAGCATCATGGACAACAACTAATTAGCCCGGAGGTTCAGACACATGAAGAACATTATGGTCGTCCTAAGCAATGCCAAGCCCGAGGTTGAAAAGGAATTCAACGACTGGTACAGCGGCGTGCATATCGTCGAAGTGGTGGGGAAGCTGGACGGATTCGAAACCGCACAGCGTTTCGAGTTGGCTCCGGGGCAGGTTGAGGACGGGGCGGACTTCAAATACCTCGCAATCTATCAGCTCCATGACGACAAGCTTGAGGAGGCCCAGGCTGCGATCAAGGGGCAGCGGGCAGAGAGGGCCGAGGCACTTGCGGCGGGGCGCGACCCCATGATTTCGTCCAGGACAGAGTTGTTTGACGGCGCTCATCGCAGCTGGTTCTTCACTGCTATTTCGCAGGAAGTGACGAAATTGTCAGCACAATCCGAGAATGTTTTCACGGAATAAATGATCACAACGAAAATCTAACTGCTTAAAGAAACAGGGAGTTGGCGCGTGGATAGTAAATTTTCTGATGTTGCATACGATGTTGTTGTTCTGGGCAGCGGAGCGTCCGGGCTTTGTGCAGCACTGGCTGCGGCCGACGGGGGCGCAAAGGTTGGGCTCTACGAGAAGGCTCCACTTATCGGCGGTACTACGTGCCTGTCCAGTGCGGTGGCCTGGCTGCCGGATAACCGCTACGGCCGTGATCGCGGCGTGCAGGATTCGCGCAGCGATGCGCTGTCTTATCTTGAGTCCCTTTCGCACGGCATGATCCTCCCCGAGCTGGCGGAGGCGTTTGTCGATACGATTCCAGAGCTGCTGGATTGGCTGGATACAACCCCCCTGAAGCTGTCATTGGTTGATGGGTTCCCGGACTACCATCCCGAGCGGCCAGGCGGAAAGCCAGGCGGAGGAAGGTCGCTTGAACCGCGGCTGTTCTCTCTGGAGGGGCTGGGTGAATGGGCGGACCGCCTCGTAGGTACACCGCGTCGGATGGTCGTGGGAGAGACCCCGATTGGCGGGGGCACTGGCTTCCTGTCACCGGAAGTGGCGGAGGAGCGGGAGGCGCGGCAGGTCGAGGGACTGGGGCGTGCCATGGTCGCTGCGTTGCTGCAGGGCTGCCTCGAGAAGGGCGTCGACGTCCACGTCAATGAGCGGGCGGTTGGCCTCCAGTTTGAGGGGGAGACGGTCAGCGCAGTGAGTTTTGACGGTCCGCAGGGCACTCATGACGTGAAGGCGCGTCAGGGTGTCATCCTGGCGACCGGAGGTTTTGAGTGGGATAAGGCGCTCGCCCGTGATTTCCTGCGGGGACCACTTCGCCACCCTGCGAGCGTGCCGACGAATACGGGCGACGGGCTTCGGATGGCCATGCGCGCCGGTGCCAGCTTGGGAAACATGAGGGAGGCGTGGTGGGTGCCGGTCTGTACCCTCCCGGGCGAAAACCCGGACGGGTCCAAGCCGGTGTACCTGGTCCAGCGCGAGCGAACGGTTCCCCATTCGATCATGATCAATCGCGAGGGCAAGCGGTTCACCAACGAGGCGACGAACTACAACGCAATGGGCGGGGCTCTGCATGAGCTCGATCCCACCTCGTTTGACTATCGGAACATCCCCTGCTGGGTGGTCTTCGATGCCAATATGGTGGAACGCTTCGGCGGCTTTGGATGCCCTCCCGGAGGCCAGATGCCTGACTGGGTCACCCGGGCGGACACCCTCGACGGTCTCGCGGAGCAGCTATCCGTCCCGGCCGAGGCACTGCAGGCCACCGTGGAGCGGTGGAACGAGCATGCCCAGCAAGGTGTTGACCCGGACTTCCGCCGCGGTGAAAGCGCATTCGATGGCTTCGTGGGCAACCAGGATGACTATCCGGGCCCGGACTCTACGTTTGGGCCACTGAACCGCGGCCCTTTCTATGCCGTGGAGCTCCACAGCAGCACGCTCGGCACCAAGGGCGGTCCCCGGACAACCGGAAAGTCTGAAGTTCTGAACGTCGACGGCGAGGTCATTCCGGGCCTCTTCGCCGCTGGGAACGTCATGGCAGGCCCCACCGGCATGGTGTACGGCGGCGCCGGCGGAACACTGGGTCCCGCCCTCGTCTTCGGCTATCTGGCCGGACGTACGGCGGCGCGGCGGGGAACTGCGGAAGCGGGCGAACTCGTGGCCGACGCAGCCGCGGTCTGAGACTGACCCAAGTTTGGATAAGCAGTGGGACTGGCCGAGCACAATCGACCAGTCCCACTGCCATAAGCCCGTCAGGTGGACGAGAATTGGCGGGTACTGCGGGAGGGAAATGCCGCAGTTAGTGGCCGCAATGCCATCTGGCTCTGACCGCACTGCGCGAGGCTGCATATCTGGCCGCGAAAGCACATGGTCGGCGCTGCAGCTGCTCCGAACCGATTGCGACCGGCTGCTGACCTCGCTCAACCGTCCTTGGCAGCGAGTTCTATGAGTTCCTCTTCCACCGTCTGAGGGTTCCGAAGCATCATCCCTGCCAGCACAATCCCTATGGAAGTAACGATGAGGAAACAGATCGGCACGGTCCACCCACCGGTCAGGTCGCGGAGTATTCCGACGACGAGGGGACCTGCAACGGCGACCAGGGAGCCCTGTCCCTGGACGAAACCGCTCAGGGCGGCCGTCATGGCCGGGGTCTGTGTCCTCGAGTTGATCAGCGCGAGCATGACTGGAAACAGGCCTGTTCCGAGTGCCGCTGTGACGACCCACAGGGGCGTCAGGACATTCGGTACCAGCAACAGGCCCAAGTAGCCGGCAACGAACGCTGCCGCGCCGACGTGGGCGAGCATGCCGCCGTTCCGCAGGCGAACCGCGATCGCAGGTGCGATGAGTGAGAGAGGGAACGCGGTGATAGCGTAGATGGACAAGAGCACGCCGGCTTCAATGCTTGACGTTCCGGCATGGCCGGTCAGCAATTCTGGCAGCCAGGCAAGCATCGCATAGCCATTGAGTGAGGCGAGACCGTGCATTAGCAGAAGGCCCCAGGCCAGGCGGGACCGCCACAACCCGATGCCTCCGTGTGAGGCAGACTGAGAGGCTGGGATCGAATCTTCGTGGCTTTCCGGTAGCTTGCGTCTTGCCCGGACGAGGAGAACCACCCACGGCGGAGCGGCAAGCAGGGCAACGACGCCCCACAGTGCGAGGGCGGTCCGCCAGCCCGTTGCGTCTGTGATCAGTGCTGAGACGGCGCCCGGAATCGCTGTGCTTGCCGAAAACAACATGGCGTAGATGGTTGTTAGCAGGGCGATGCGATCAGGAAAGTAGCGTTTCACCACAGGAGGAAGGAGTACATTCCCAAGGCCCATTCCCAGCATCGCGAGGATGCTGCCCACAAGCAGCTGGGAAAAATCATTGGCCAGCGAGCGGGCGATATGCCCGGCCAGCATCGCGAGGCAGGCAAGTACAAGGCTGGCCTCCAGTCCGACACGGCGGGCAAAGGACGGCCCTATCAATCCGCCGGTTGCCAGCATTAAAGGGGGCAGCATGCCGATGACGCCGAGAGCAAGGTCGTTCAGCGGCACGTCTGCGCTGATCTGGTCGAAAATCGGAGACATGGCGGTGACTGCCGACCGCAGGCTCAGAGCCACGAGGACAATGCCCAACAAGGCGAGCGTACGGCCCGCCCAGAGAGAACGCGAGCCGGGGCTATCGCTGTGGGAAACTTTGCCATCAATCACGTTTATCTCCTGAGCTAGGACGATCCAGGTCCAAAGGCCGGCACAGGAATCAATAGCCAATACGGCGCAGCGAAAAGGGCCTGTCCCCGGTGCATGGCAGGGACAGGCCACTATTCTTTCGCAGTCCACCCGCGGTGCTAGAGCGCCTTCACCGCGTTCAGCAGCTTGCCCATGGAATCCTTCGCATCCCCAAACAAGAGCGTTGTCTTGGGGTCGAAGAGCAGCTCGTTCTCGATCCCTGCGAAGCCTGGCCGCATCGAGCGCTTCATGAAAATGATCTGTTTCGCCTCGTCCGCCTGGAGGATGGGCATCCCGTAGATCGGCGCCCCCGGCGTCGACTTGGCCGCGGGGTTGACCACATCGTTGGCGCCGACCACCAGGACCACGTCGCTGTGCTTGAAGTCGGAGTTGATTTCGTCCATTTCAATCAACTGTTCGTAGGGGACCTGGGCCTCGGCCAGCAGGACATTCATATGCCCCGGCATACGGCCAGCCACAGGATGGATGGCGTAATCCACATTCACGCCACGTTCGACCAGGACCTCCACGAGTTCGCGCAGCGTGTGCTGGGCCTGAGCCACTGCCAGGCCGTAGCCGGGCACGATAATGACTCGGCCTGCGTAACCCAGCGTGATGGCAATGTCCTCGGGCCCGGCGGAACGAACGGGGCGGTCGCTGGCCTCTCCCGCTCCCAGCGTGGAGCCACCCTTGAGCGCTCCGAAAAGTATGTTCACTACTGAGCGGCCCATGCCGCGCGCCATCATGACGGTCAGCAGTGTTCCCGATGCGCCCACGAGGGTGCCGGCGATGAGCAGCAGGACATTGTCCAGCACGTACCCTCCGGCAGCCACCGTGAGCCCGGTGAACGCATTGAGCAATGAGATCACGATGGGTACATCAGCGCCGCCGACCGGCAGCACCAGCAGCACACCGACCAGGAGTCCGAGCGCGGCCAGTACCACGCCCAGCCCCAGGCGGGGGCCGGCCGCAACGAAGGCACCCAGGACAATGGCCGCCAGCATCGCTGCGATGAATAGTGCCGGAAGCCCGGGGAATACCACCGGCCGGGTTGTCATCAGGCCCTGGAGCTTGGCGAAGGTGATGACGGAGCCGGCGAAGCTGACCGATCCGACGAAGATCGTGAACACCGCTGCCGCAGTAACCGCGACGGAGGCATCGGAGGCCGCCGCCAGTTCGTTGAGTTCGAGGGTGGCAACGATGGCCGCGGCGCCGCCGCCCACTCCGTTGAAAATGGCCACGAGCTGGGGCATCTGTGTCATCTGCACGCGCTGTGCGCCAACGATCCCGATCACTGTTCCAATGGCGACGGCTACCAGGATCGGCACGATGTTATTGAGTGGACGTTCGAAAAATACCAGTGCGGTTGCCAGGACGGCTGCTGCGGCGCCCAGCAGGTTTCCGCGGCGTGCGGTCTTCGGCGAGGACAGGCCCTTGAGGGCAAGGATGAAGCAAACGGCGGCGACCAGATAGCCGGCCTGGACCCATACCGGAATCACGCGGCATCACCCTTCTTGACTGCGGCCTTTCGCGGGGCCGTGAACATCTTGAGCATGCGGTCGGTGACCACGAAGCCGCCCACCAGGTTGACTGCGGCGAGAACTATGGCGATCAGGCCGACGATGATGACCGGCGTCTCGTGCGCCATTCCGGTAATCAGGATGGCGCCGATCAGGATAATGCCGTGAATGGCATTGGCGCCGGACATCAGCGGTGTGTGGAGGGTCGAGGATACTTTCGATACCACCTCGATGCCGACGAAAATGCTGAGAATCAGGATTGTCAGCCAGACAATTGCCTCGTTCACGGAGCCGTCCTTTCAGAATTCAACGACTCCTCGATGAGGGTCTTGGTAGGTTGGTGCAGGATTTCGCCGTCGTAGGTGACGCAGGCACCGGCGATGATCTCGTCCTCGAAATCCGCGGCGAAGGAGCCGTCCTCGTTGGTGAGCAGGCCGATGAGGTTGACAATGTTCTGGGCAAGGAGCCTGCTGGCTGGGCCGGGCATCTGGCCCGGCACGTTCCGGCCGCCCCAGACCTGGGCGCCGCCGATGCGGACGATTTCACCCGGCCGGGATCCTTCGACGTTGCCGCCGGTTTCGGCGGCCAGATCGACGACGACGGAGCCTGGTTTCATGTGCTCCACCATCTCCGCCGTTACCAGACGTGGGGCCTGGCGTCCCGGGACGGCAGCGGTGGTGATCAGGATGTCCGCCGCGGCGATGTAGGGAGTCAGCTGATCACGCTGTTGCTGTGCGCGGTTTTCCGTCATCTCGCGGGCGTAGCCTCCGCTGCCCTCCAGCGTCTCCAGGTCCAGCTCGATGGCTTTCGCACCCACGGACCGGATCTCCTCGGCCGCTGCGGCCCGTACGTCATAGGCCTTGACGACTGCCCCGAGACGTTTGCAGGTGGCTATCGCCTGGAGTCCTGCCACTCCCGCCCCGAGAACAACTACCTCGGCTGGCTGGATGGTGCCGGCCGCCGTCATGTTCAGGGGGAGGAACCGCTGCAGGAGCCCTGCGGCCACCACCGCCGACCGGTAGCCCGAGACAAGGGACTGTGAGGACAGCGCGTCCATCGACTGGGCCCGCGAAATGCGCGGAACGAGTTCCAATGCGAACGCCGCGATGCCTGAATCGGCCAGCTGGCGCACGAGATCAAGTGACTGGGCCGTGGGCAGGAACGAAAAAGTCGCGGTACCCCGGCGCAGCTGGGCTACTACCGCAGGGTCCGGCGGCTGGACGGCAACAAGAAGATCGGCACTGCCGAGTCTTTCCGCGTCAACCGCGGCGCCGGCGTCCAGGTATTCAAGATCGCTGAAATCCGCGGCTTCTCCGGCACCCGGTTCAACGACAACTGAATGTCCGGCAGCAACCAGCTTGGCAACTGCTTCAGGGACAAGTGCCACCCGGGTCTCAAACTCGGATCTCTCCCGAATAACGCTGATTTGCACGATTATCTCCTTTAGGCCGCGTCTTGGACACCCTCAAGGCGCTAGGGCGGCCGTAGCGCGGCATGGCAGCTTTGATGAGGGGAAACTCCCGATCGATCAACGGTTGTCTAGACCATCGGTTGGTAAGGCGGTCCTGCCCTGGGACCGCCTTACCCGGAATGCAACGGCTTTTCCTAACTTCCCGTCCAGACCGGTGCCCGCTTCTCCACGAACGCCCGGGCGCCTTCTGAGGCGTCATTGGACTTGCGGATCGGGTCGACGTATTCGTGTTGGCGGGCGAATTTCTCCTCCACAGGCCAGTCAACGGATTCGACCATAATCCGCTTTGAAGTGGCCAGTGCCAACGGCGCATTCCTGGCGATCTCTTCTGCCAGCTCAAGGGCTGTGTCAAGTGCTGCCCCCGGCTCGGTCACCCGGTTCACCAGATGCAGCTCACCGGCCTCGGCGGCCGGCAACATCCGGCCAGTGAGCACCAATTCCATGGCGTAGTGGTACGGCAGGCGGTGCTGCAGGCGCAGCAGGCCGCCGGCATTCGCCGTCAGTCCGCGCTTGACTTCCGGCAGCCCGAAGGTTGCGTTGCTTGCGGCGACGATCAGGTCGCAGGCCAGGGCGATTTCGAATCCTCCGCCGAGGGCATAGCCTTCGACCGCGGCGATGAGCGGCTTGCGCGGCGGCCGTTGGACGAGCCCGGCGAAACCGCGGTCCGGGACGATGGGAATCTCGCCCCGGGCGAATCCCTTCAGATCCATGCCAGCGCAGAAGGTACCGCCCGCGCCAGTAATGACGCCAAGGCTGAGGTCCTTGCGGCTGTCGAGGGTCTCAAAAGCCTCGGCGAGTTCCTCGGAGAGTTGCAGCGACATGGCATTTTTCGCCTGCGGACGGTTTAGCGTGAGAACGAGTACCCGGCCGCGTTCCTCGATGATCAGGGGTTGTTCTTCGCGGCTCATGCATGCTCCCCGACGCCGGTGATGGCCAGGCCCGAGCGGGTCTTGTAGTTCTTGTTGATGTTGATCAGCACGGCGGTGAGCGGCTCCAACTGACGGGCCAGCCTCAGAGCGCCAGCGTCGATGCCCCGTTTGCCGGTGACGGCCGCCGCGAGTTCCATCACCAGGTTCTTCGCCTGCGGATCATCACCGCAGACCAGGATGTCCTCGTGGCTGAGCGGGCCTTCGGTCTTCCACAGCGACAGCGCCGCGACGTGGTGGAAAGACCCGACAACGGCGGCGTCCGGGACGATCCGCTGGGCTTCCTCGGCGGCACTTTCAGCCAGGGTCAGCCCGTAGGGACCGTTCTGGTCGAATCCGAGCGGGTTGACGCAGCTGATGATGGTCTTTCCCCTCAATTCCGGGGCCAGCGAGGCGACGAGTTCGGCGTGGCCGTCCCAGGGAACGGCCAGCAGCACGATGTCAGAAGTGGCGGCCGCGACAGCGTTCTCCGCCCCGCTGATGGTTGCGGGTCCGCCGATCCTGGCAGCAATTTCCTCTGCTTTTTCGGCCGCACGTCCGGAATCACGCGAGCCGATGGTAACGGTGTGCCCGGCCATGGCCAGACGGTAGGCCAGGCCCCGGCCCTGCGGGCCTGTGCCTCCGACAACTGCGATCTTATGCGTCATTTTCTTTTCCGTTCTAGGGCTTTAGCGCGGTGCCATCCGGATGGCACCATCGAGCCTGATGGTTTCACCGTTAAGCATGGGGTTGCTGATGATGTGGTGGGCCAGAGATGCGTACTCCTCCGGAACCCCGAGCCTGCTCGGGTGGGGGATGCTCTGGGCCAAAGACTCACGGACATTTTCCGGCAAGCGGGCCAGGATCGGCGTGTCGAAGAGGCCAGGGGCGATGGTCATGACGCGGATGTGCTTGCTGGCAAGATCGCGGGCCGCCACTAGAGTCATGCCGACGATGCCCGCCTTGGCCGAGGCATACGGGATCTGGCCGATCTGGCCCTCGTACGCGGCAACGGAGGCAGTGAGGACGCAGACGCCGCGTTCTCCGTCGATGTCTTCGTTCTTCGCCATGCGCGCGGCGGCTAGGCGGAGGACATTGAACGTTCCAATGAGGTTGATCCGCACGACGCTTTCATAAGCCTCCAGGGAGCCGGGGTTGCCGTCGCGGTCGACCAGGCGCACCGCCCCGCCGCGGCCGGCGCAATGCACCAGGGCGCGCAGCGGGGCAAGGTTCTCAGCGGCGTCGAGCGCCTCGTTGACGGTATCCGGATCCGTGACGTCGGCCGCTATGAAGGTGGCGCCGAGGTCTGCAGCGACCTGGGAGCCGGGGGAGGAGGGCAGGTCCAGAATCACGACCTTCGCGCCCTCGCTGGTGAGGCGCCGAACTGTAGCTGCACCGAGCCCGGAAGCGCCCCCGGTGACGACGACGGAAGCTCCGTTGATATTCATGGGTTTCTCCTGCTGAGTTGTTAGAGACGTTCAATAATCGTTGCGTTGGCCATGCCGCCTGCTTCGCACATGAGCTGGAGGCCGTAACGCTGCTGGTTGTCTTCGAGGGCATGGAGCATGGTGGTCAGCAGCCGCGTGCCCGAGGCGCCGAGAGGGTGGCCGAGGGCAATGGCGCCGCCGCGCGGGTTGATCTTCTCGAAGTCTGCATTGAAGTGGTTCTGCCAGGCGAGCGGAACCGGGGCAAAGGCCTCATTGATCTCGATATGGTCCATCTGGTCCAGCGTCATGCCCGAGCGGGACAGGATTTTTTCGGTTGCCGGAATGGGGGCGGTAAGCATCAGGAGAGGGTCGTCACCAACCGCGGTCATGGCGTGGACGCGGGCGCGGGGCATAAGGTCCAGCTCACGCGCCTTGCGTTCGCTTACCAGCAGGACGACAGTGGCGGCGTCGGCCAGCTGGGAGGAGTTCCCTGCGGTGACGGACCAGTTGATCTGAGGAAAGCGCTCGCTCAGTTCCGGGGTCTCGAATACGGGGTTCAGCCCGGCGAGGCGTTCGGCACTAGTATCAGGGCGGGGCGTCTCGTCACGGGTGACGAGGGCGCCGTCCGGGGTTTCCACCGGGACGATTTCACGCTCAAAGAACTCTGCCGAGGCGGCGGCGAGCCGGTGGGAACGGGCGGCGTAATCGTCCTGGGCTTCCCGGGTGACGCCGTACTTGGCGGATACCAGTTCTGCGGCGACGCCTTGGGAGACCAGACCCGGAGCATACCGGGCGTTGACCGACGGCCCGAAGGGATCGGCGCCAGCGCGGGCGGAGCCCATGGGCACCCGGCTCATGGATTCGACACCGCCGGCGATGACAATGTCATAAGCGCCGGCAAGAATTCCCTGCGCGGCAAAATGGATAGCCTGTTGCGAGGAACCGCATTTGCGGTCAATGGTGGTGGCTGGAACATGGGCAGGATAGCCCGCGGCCAGCCAGGCCATGCGCCCGGGTGTTGCGGACTGTTCCCCGGTCTGGGACACGCAGCCGACAATCACGTCGTCGACGGCGCCGGGATCTATGCCGGTGCGGTCTACCAAAGCGATCAGCGCCTGGGCCAGCAGGTCAACGGGATGGATGCTGGCAAGCGCTCCACTCTGACGTCCACGGCCGGTAGGTGTACGCAGAACGTCAATAATAAGGGCATCAGTTTTCATGGAAACCTCCTCCCTATTGCTTATCATGATTGTCATCATGGGGCAATAGTCTTTGCCTGATCTGGCGTGGGCGGATAGGGCGAGCTGGGGCCCGTCTGGGCTGATGAAATTCCCGCTGCGGCACCCCTGGTTTCACTTGACCTATTCCTCTAATGATTATAATAGAATAAGCTTAGTCTCAGCCATCTCATCCTGGATGGCCAAATGCTGGGGCCGCTGGCTGTGCCGGCAGGTTGAAGGATGTGTCGCGGCAGCTCCCGGTCGGTGCGACTTTACCCCTGGGCATCCTGCCGAAGTCGGCGGAAAAACCCCTGCCAGCAAATGATCGAGCCAAGAATCAAGGAGTGACCGATGGCAGCAACATTGTCGATTGAGGAACGAATCCGGCGGCTAGAAGACAGGGCAGCAATCCAGGAGTTGGGGATTCTCTATGGGTTCGTCATGGATGAGCGTGACGAAGCAGGGATCCGGCAGATCTTCGCCGCCGACGCTACTCTTCGGTCCCAGGACGGCGTCTTCGGTGCAACGGGCATCGAGGAAATCGTCGAGACCTATCTGGGGCGTTTTGCTGCCCTTGGCCCAACGAACCACTACAGCCATGGGCATGTTGTGCGCTTCAACGATGCCGATCCGGACGTTGCTACCGGCCTATTGGCGTCGCATGCCGAGGTGGCCCGCAACGGTGTCGCTATGCAGGTCGCCCTGAGGTACAAGGACACCTATCGCCGTGTAAACGGCAGATGGCAGTTCGCAGACCGATTGATGTCCTATATGTATTACCTCCCGGTCGCTGAGTACGCTGAAGGACTTGCCGACCGTAACAGTGTGCGTGCATACGGTGATCACCGGCCCGCGGACTGGCCGGAAGCGCTCTACTCGGAGGCAGGAAGCGACTGGCTCAAAGCCTACCTCTGACCGGCACAGGAGAATCCGGACAGCAGGCCTGATCGCTGTTACCGGCAGTAACTGCCGGTAACAGCACCGCTCATTACGGGATGTAATGGACCGCTTCCGACACTTCGGCGCGCATTGTGCGGAAAGAGTTGGCAGGATGCTGCGGATCCTCGAAGCCGAAGGACACCGCGCATACGATCTGACGGTCGTCGGAAAGGTCCAAGAAGGACCTGACGAAATCCGAGTACATGGCGATGGACGCCTGTGCGACAGTTGCTATCCCCAGTGACTGCGCCGCGAGCAGCAGGTTCGCGATGTAGCCGCCGCAGTCAATGGCGCCATAGATGCCCTGGGCGCTGTCTGTGGTGATGATCGCCGTGTGCGGTGCGCCAAAAAAGGAAAAGTTCTTCACGGCCTGTTCGGTCCGGGCGGCATAATCTTCCCGGGCGATGTCAAGGGCGTTGTACAGCGCAAACCCGCTCTCGCGGCGTCGATCCCGATAAACGCCGGTGTAAGCCCTTGGCATCTCGAAGTCCGAACGTGCCGGGGAGTTTGCAGCGTATTCGGTCAGGGCCTTGGCGAATCTGGAGGTTCCTTCGCCGCTGGTCACGTGTACCTGCCAGGGCTGCGTGTTACACCAGGACGCCGTCCTCTGTGCTAGTTCAAAGGCCTTGTTCATGGTCTCGGCCGGTACCTGCTCCGGCAGGAACCCTCGGCAGCTGTGCCGCTGCGACAGCAATTGTTCCAAGCTCAAGGTGCTGCTCCTTCTGCAGTCCTGCTCTGCGCACGGATTCCCGCCGCCACCTGAGCGTATCCGGGCGACCGGACGGTCGCATTCCGCAGCACCCAGGTTCCGGTGGCTGCGGCGCAAAGGTTCCCCTCGGCGTCCGCAATTCGCACGTGGGGGACGCAGCTACGCCGACCCCTTCGAAGCACGTCGGCCTCGACGACCAGTGGGGTCATGAGGGCGGCGGCCATGAAATGAATTGAAAGATCACTCGTTGCGGAGCCGAGGAACTCTGGCCCGCAGGAGGACGCTGCGATGCCGGCGCACAAATCTACTGCTCCTGTAATCAGCACACCGTGCGAGACGCACTCCTGGCCGGGAAGCTCAGCTAAGATCCGACGCTGGCTGGAATCAGGCTTATGGGGGCCCAGTCCTGGAAACAGGGCTGGACCCCCGCGCTGTTAGGAATTGATCCGCATGGCTCCCTGCTGTGCCACGGTACACAGCAGTTCGCCGTTTCGGGAGAACATATCGGCCAATGCCAGCCCGCGGCCGTTCCGCAGGGCGGGCGAATGCTGGTCCACAAGGATCCATTCATCTGTCCGTGCGGGTGCATGAAACCACATCGAATGATCCATTGACAAGCCCGAAGCGCTGCCGGTGCCCCACCACAATCCATGAGGCTTCAACAACGGATCCAGCATGCACATATCACTTGCGTAGACAAGCAACGCCGCGTTCAGGGCCCGGTCGGCTGGATCCTGGCCCGTGGCCTTCACCCATACCGACGATCGGGGCTCGTTTTCCCCGGTTTCCGCCGCCAGCCGGGGTGGGGCCTCTACGTAGCGCAGGTCGAAGGCCGAGTCTTCGTTCCAATGGACGTGGACGTCGTCGTAGCCGGCAAGGCTCCGTCCGACATCCGGGAGCTCCTCGGGCGGACGGGCGGGGGGCATCCGCACCTGATGAACCGGGCTACTGGAGTCCCGGGCGAAGGTGAGTTCGGCGGTCAGCAGCAGACGGCCTTCCTGCCGCACCTGCACCGATCGCCAGCACGTGGACCGACCGTCAGCAAGGGGCAGGACGTCGATGTCCACATCTTGGGTTGCGGCACCCGCTCCGACGAAGTAAGCGTGAAGGCTCCGGACCCAAATGCCGTCCGGTACGTCCGCCGAAGCGGCGGCCAGGGCCTGCGCTACCAACAATCCTCCGTACGGCACACCCCAATGGAAGGCCGGGGGCCGCCGATATATCTGCCGTTACCTTGTGGGCGCGGCCGCAGTAATGAGCACAGCTCCTCGAAGCTTCCGGAGGCCTTCTGCCCGTACCTTTCGGGACTTGTGTCTGTATCGGATTTCATAGTGAATTCCTTCCGGTGACCGGCCTCTGCCTACTGCAGCTAGCGCACCGTCCATGAAATCGGTGTGTCCAGCAGTTCGGGGAATTTTCGTTCCGCGTAGCGGGCATAGGCCGTGATGTGGTCGTGCATGGCCTTTGCGGACGCTTCCGGGTCGCGGGCCGCAATTGCCTCATAGATGCTGGCGTGAGCCTCGTGGACAGCAATCCTGCGATGCTCCGGGTAGTCGATGCCGATCGCGCTTCCGTCGAGCATGCCGAGCAGTGACTCCACGAGATAGCCGAACATTACGTTGCCGGAACCATGGGCAATGATGTCATGGAACCGCTTGTTCATCTCAAGGAACTCCGCTTCGTCACCAATATGCTCGCCCATATGGTCGACGCTGTACTTGAGTCCGGCAAGCTCTGCTGCGTTCATGCGCGTGGCGGCCAGCTGGGCCATCATGGGTTCGAGCCCGGTCCGCGACTCCGCGATAGTGCGGAAGGGGGCATTCTCGAACTGCAGCAGCAGTGTCAGTGCGGTGGCCAGGCCGGTACCGTCCGGCTGCTGGACCACTGGACCGCCGCCCGGGCCCGGCCGCAGCGCGATGACCCCTTGGAGCTCCAGGAAGCGCAGGGACTCCCTCAGCGTACCCCGGCCGATCTCGTATTCCTCCAGCATCACCCGCTCCGGCGGGAGGCGATCGCCGACATTGTTGCCACGGCGCTGGATGTCGGCGACGATGCGCTGGGCCACGAGCATCGCTGTCTTCTGTGGCCGTAATGATGTCTGTGTCACTCGGGTTCCTTCGCTTACCGGTGTCCGCGCTATCGCTGGAGAGCGGCATATCATTAGCATGGTTAGGAAAAACAGACTACCTCTAAACTGGCCGGTCTGTGGACCTGCGGCCGTCAGGTTGCGGAAATCACGCCGTCAGCAGCGAGTTTGTCCAAAGCTTCCTGACCAAGGGCCAGTTCCTTCCCGAGGATGGCTGCAGTGTGTTCACCTACTGCGGGTACGCCTTCGTACACCGGTTCCGCACCACCGGCAACGTGGAGGATCGGCCCCGGCATGAGGGCATTGCCCAGGACCGTTCCGGTCAGTCCCACCAGTGTTCGTTCCAGGAAGTGCGGGTCCTGGACGATGTCACTTGAATCATTGACGGCGGCTGCGACGACTTCGTACTCTTCGAGGGTGTCCAACACCTTGTTTCGAGGCATTGAAGCAACCCAGGCCTTGACGATCTCCTGCAGTTCGGCGTTGTTTGCCATTCGCGCCGAATTGGTGGCATAGCGCTCGTCGGTCTTCAGATCCTGGCGGCCCATTGCGTCGAAAAGCCGCATGGCGATGGTCTGTGCGGAGGCTGCAATGGAAAGCCATCCTCCGTCTTGTGCCTGATAGATTCCCCGCGGCGAAGCCGACCCGGAGGTATTGCCGACGCGGGTCATGATGGTTCCCGTGGAGGTATAGTTCAGCAGAGCATCCCCCAGGATGAACATCAGCGGTTCATACAGGGCTACATCCACTTCTGAACCGACGCCGCTCAGTTCGCGTCGGTACAAAGCCATGGCTGTTCCGAATGCGGCTGAGATGCCGGCGATGGAATCCGCGAATCCAAAGGGGGGCGAGGTCGGCGGAGTGTCCGGCCAGCCGTTCAGGAAGGCGTAGCCGCTCGCGGTCTCTGCGACTGTACCGAAGCCCGGACGACCGCTGTATGGTCCGTTCTGCCCAAAGCCGCTGACCCGGGTCAGGACCAGACGGGGATTCTCCTTGGAAAGGACGTCGTATCCCATTCCCCAGGCCTCGAGGCGCCCAGGCCGGAAGGACTCAATGACGACATCGGCCTTCCGGATGAGGCCGAGGGCGATATCCCTGCCCTGCGGCTTCCTCAGGTCGATGCCCACCGAGCGCTTCCCGGAGTTCAATCGGGCGAAACCTAGGGCCAGTCCATCCTTTTGCGGCTGCCACTGGCGGGCGAAGTCTCCGTTGACTGGGTCTTCAACCTTGACGACTTCGGCGCCGAAGTCCCGAAGCATGCGTCCTGCAGTGGGCGCGGCGTACATCGATCCGAGTTCCACGACGCGTACGCCGTGGAGCAGGCCTGGTGTATCCGTGTTGGGCTGGTTCATCACAGCCTCACCCTCTTTCATTGGACGCTTCGAATTACATGGTAATAGTGATAATAGATTAGCAGAACTTGACTTGTAGTGGCAGGGTTTGAGGGAAACTTCTTTTCCCTGCAGGGCCGCTTCTTGGAATCTATGATTACCATAAATATTATTCAAGACATGGACAGGGGAAAGCCTGGCCGCGTAGCAACCGCATCAGCGGTTGACGACATAAGGGGAGAGCATGTCGACGGAGATTTCTAACTCTTACGATCTTAAGGGCCGCGTGGCACTGGTGACGGGCGGGAGCCGCGGCCTGGGCCGTGCCATGGCGCTAGGACTCGCGCGGGCGGGCGCTGACATTATCGTTGCCAGCCGCAACGGCGATGCATGCGTCGAATTCGCCAAAGAATTGGAGGCGGAAACTGGGCGGCAGGCCATGGGATTCGGGGTGCATGTTGGGCAGTGGGACCAGCTCGAGCCCCTTGTGGATGCTTCCTATGAGCGGTTCGGCAAGGTGGACATTCTGATCAACAATGCTGGCATGTCACCGCTCTACGACTCGGTCGATTCCGTTAGTGAACAGCTCTTCGATAAGGTGATCGATGTCAACCTCAAAGGGCCCTTCCGCCTGGCCGCCCTGGTGGGGACGCGCATGGCTGCGGGTGAGGGCGGGTCCATCATCAACATCTCGAGTGCGGCCGCCGTCCGTCCAAAACCGCATACACTTCCGTATGCGGCGGCAAAGGCGGGGCTCAATGCCCTGACCATCGGCCTGGCCCACACCTTCGGGCCTACGGTGCGCTGCAACGCCATCATGGCCGGCACCTTCTTGACCGACGTGAGCAAGTCCTGGGATGAACAGGCTTTCGCTGAACGTGCACGGTCATTCGCCCTGAATCGGGGCGGCCAGCCGGAGGAAATCGTTGGCACGGCACTGTACTTGGCCAGCGATGCTTCAAGCTACACCACCGGGGCCATCATTTCGGTCGATGGTGGACAGCCCTGACGGAAGCGCCTGCGGTCAAGGGCGCATCTCCTAAATCGTCCGGTGGATCGCTCGGGTACTGGCGGGGTGTCTTGTTTCGCTGTTCTCGGTAACGCCCAGTGGGAACGGATCGAGCCCCTGCTGGCCGGATCGGAAGGGCAGTGCGGCCGCCGTTCCGTAATCGCATTCCGGAACCGGCCGATCGGATCGCTGACCGCAAACGGGCTCCCGCAGCGGCCGCCCCGTCGGCGTCGGCCCGGAGCATGCAGAGGGCGGGCTGCAGTCGAGCAGTCCTTTAATCTCTTCAGGCAGCGGTGCGGCACGCTGCCCCCATGCGCCTTACTTGCCCAAACCTACCGGGCCGGGATCGCCCTCGGCGCCGTGCTCATTTGGCTGCGCCAATAAGGGAGCACGCCCTGGTCGCCGGATGATTCACGCGTGATTCAGCAGTATCCTGCGATCTCGAAATAATCTATGGTCATGATATGCACTATTCTGTTATGGTGTTCGTGAAACAGGATCCCGAAGCAGTTCGAGACGGCAGGATCGATCCACGGAAGGTGAAACATGACCACCACGCACGATTTGACTGACGAAGAGGCTGGCACCAGCGCCGCGTTTCCCACGCTCTTCTCGCCGATTCAAATCGGCACAATGAAGCTGCGGAACCGTACCATGTTGCCGCCTCACGGTTCAGCGATCGGCAATCTCTTCGGGACGCAGGCTGAAGCGGACCGTAACATCGCTTACTGGGAAGCTCGGGCCAAGGCCGGGGCGGCCTGGATCGACGGTATCACTGGTCACATTCGCAATCCGATCATCCCCGGCTTTGAGCCCACGGGTGTTGGCGCCGCCACGGACGGCTGCTACCGCCTGCCCTACTTCGTTGAGCGCATACAGCAGTTCTCCGATACGATGCACGCCGCTGGAGCCACGGCTAGCGCCCAGATGGTCCATCAGGGAGGCATGCCGCACGGTGCCTCCTCGCTCATGAGCTCCCCAGTGATTAATCTGGCACCGCATGTGCTGGACCGGGATGAGATCAAAACCTTCATGCAGGAATACCGCTTCTCGGCAGGACAGGCCCAGGCTGCCCGGCTGGACGGTATCGAACTGCACATGAACCACGACGATATCCTCGAATGGTTCCTCTCGCCGCTGACCAACCACCGCGAGGACGAGTACGGCGGCTCGATGGAGAAGCGCGCCCGGTTCTCCATCGAGGCATTGGAAAACATCCGTGACGTGGTCGGCAGCACCATGACGGTGGGCGTGCGGATCAACCTCCGCGAGGAAGTACCGGGCGGTTACGACGCCAATGAGGGAATCCAGATCGCCCAGTACCTTGAGTCTACTGGCCTCATCGACTACTTCCACGTCGTCGTCGGCACTCCCTGGGGCAACCCCAGCTACATCCAGCCGACCTACTACGACGACGCCCAGTGGGCCGATCTTGCCGGCAACTTCAAGCGGGCCGTCTCGCTGCCCGTCGTGCACACCGGCAGGGTAAACAGCCCGGAGGTGGCCGAGCGTGTGCTGGCCGCCGGCCATGCCGACGTCGTGGGAATGGCCCGAGCCCACATCGCCGATGGGGAATTGCTGCTGAAGGCCAAAGAGGGGCGCACGCAGGACATCCGCCCGTGCGTGGGCGGCAACGAGTGCATCAGCCGTCGTTACGTCGAAGGGCTGCCCTTCGGCTGCGCCGTGAACCCGCACACCAGCAAGGAAGTCGACGGCCCTTGGCCGCCGGCCCAGATCCCGCAGAAGGTCCTGATCGTCGGCGGCGGTCCGGCCGGCATGGAACTCGCTGCGCTCTCCCGCGAGGCGGGCCACGACGTCGAGCTTTGGGAAGCGGACGATGCACTGGGCGGACAATTGCGGATCGCTGTAAAGGCGCCACGCCACGAGGGCTACGTCCGCTATCTGGCCTGGCAGGAACGCCGACTCGGTCAGATCGGCGTTGATGTGAAGCTCGGCTATCGGGCGACAGCGGAGCTTGTGGAAGATGCGGGGGCCGACGTCGTCGCCATCGCCACCGGAGCCACTTCGCGTACACCGGCAATTGACGGCGTCACCGCGGAGCATGTGCACGACATCCGGGACGTGCTCAATGGTACGGCTGTACCCGGGCAGCGCGTGCTGGTGCTGGCCCAGGATGACCACGTTCCGCCCCTTTCGGTGGCAGATTATCTCGCCGAACGTGGCCATCAGGTCACCGTCGTTTACGCAACCCCGGGACCGGCCCCGCTCCTCGGCCGCTACATCGCGGGCGGCATCCTGGGCCGGCTCAGCGAACGGGGAGTGCAGATGCGTTTCATGGAGGAAGTGGTCGCGATCAAGGAGGGTTCGGTCCGGACCCGAAACGTATACTCCGGCCGGGAAGAAGTGGTCGGTGACATTGATTCTGTGGTCCTGGCCTGTGCGGGGGTTTCCGACTCCGGGCTGTATGACCAGCTCAAGCACCGGTTGCCGCAGATCCACATCCTCGGAGACGCTTATGCCCCCCGCCGTCTGGTTTTCGCAACCAGGCAGGCATTCGCGCTGGCCCAGACCATAGGAAATCACGCCCGAACTCGGGACGGTTCCTAGCCGATCTTGTAGAGAAACGAGCAGAACAATGAATGAATCCAGCGATAGCCAAGCGCTACGGACCAGCCGCCTGCGGCCTTCACTTGTAGGGGTCAGCACGAACCATGTTTCCACGTTCGGCGTGGACGCAACAAAAGGAGTAAAGCAATGAAGATCATCGTGCTCATGAAGCAGGTACCGGATACGTACGGTGAGCGGAAGCTTGACACACTGACCGGTCTGGTGGACCGGGGCGCGAGCGAAGCGGTCGTTGACGAGATCAGCGAACGCGCGCTTGAGGTCGCCCTCAGGTACAAGGATGCCCACAAGGGGACCCACATCACGGTGCTCACTATGGGGCCTGCATCCGCCAACTCTGCGTTGCGCAAGGGGTTGTCCATGGGCGCTGACGCCGCGATCCATGTGCTCGATGACGCTCTGGCGAGTGCCGATATGGGCAAGACCGCCGCGGTGCTCGCCGCCGCACTGCCGCGCGATGACTATGACCTCGTCATCGCCGGTAACGAGTCTACGGACGGCCGGGGCGGTGCTGTTCCCGCGATGGTGGCCGAACACCTGAACCTCCCGCACCTCAGCTTCCTCGATTCGGTTGAGATCGCAACTGACTCAGTCAGTGGAGAACGCGCTACCGAATACGGAAGCCTGGACGTGCACGCGTCCCTGCCCGCAGTCATTTCGGTCACCGAGCGCGCGGCCGAGGCCCGTTTCCCGAACTTCAAAGGCATCTTGACGGCGAAGAGGAAACCGTTGGCGGTCGTTTCGCTTGCCGAACTCGGCCTCGATTCGGCTGGAACGTTCGCGGGTGGACGTTCCGTCGTCCTGACCACCAGTGAGCGTCCGGCACGCACGGCCGGAACAAAAATTGTCGATGAGGGGAACGCCGGCGAGCAACTCGCAGAGTTCCTCGCAGCCGGCCGACTGATCTAACGGAGGAACCGAAAATGTCAAACATACTTGCGCTCATTGAAACCTCAGCGACCGGCGAGATTCGGGGCACCACCGCTTCGCTGCTTGCCGCGGCGGCCAGGCTCGGCACCCCCGTAGCCGTCGTGGCCGCGGCCCCCGGGACCGGGGACGGAATCGCGGAGCAACTCGGCTCCCTCGGGGCGGCGCAGGTCTATCTGGTGGAGGGCGACCAGGTCGGCAAGCTTCTTGTCACGCCGCAGGTGGAGGCTCTCGCCGCCGCCGCATCGGCGCTGGAACCGGCGGCAATCCTAACGGTCAATTCGGTCGAAGGCCGGGATGTGGCAGCGCGCCTGGCAGTCCGCCTGCGCGCCGGACTGGTAATCGATGCCGTTGACCTGCGTATGGACAGTACCGGAATCGTCGTCACCCACTCTGTGTTCGGCGGTGCCTACACCGTCGAATCCTCCGTTGAGGGTGGACCCGCCGTGGTCACTGTGCGCCAGGGCGCGATCGAGGAACGTGCCAACCCGCAGGCGGCCGCCCTCACCAAAGTGTCCGGGACCGTTGACGCCGGTGCTTCAGCGGTGATCGATAGAGCCGTTGACGCAGTTGTGTCTTCCAGTCGTCCGGAACTGCGCGGCGCGGACAAGGTGGTTTCCGGCGGTCGAGGTCTCGGCTCGAAGGAGAACTTCGAACTCGTCGAGCAGCTCGCCGACGCCCTCGGAGCAGCCGTGGGCGCCTCCCGGGCCGCCGTCGACGCCGGTTTCGTGCCGCAGACGTTCCAAGTCGGGCAGACCGGCACTACCGTCTCGCCGCAGCTATACATCGCGCTGGGTATCTCCGGGGCAATCCAGCACCGGGCCGGCATGCAGACCGCGAAGACGATCGTCGCCATCAACAAGGACCCGGAGGCCCCGATCTTCGACGTCGCCGATTTCGGCGTCGTGGGCGACGTCTTCGCCGTCGTGCCTCAACTGATCAAGGCGATTGAAGCCCGCGCCAGCTAATCCGTTGTCCCGGCCGGACGGCGTCCGGCCGGGACAACAAACTGCCAGACAGCCCTGCAGGCGGAGGCAGCCGCCCACTTCCCCGGGGGACCGCCGACTCGTTCCCTTACGCCACCGACGTGAACCGTCCACTCCAGAGAGACACGTTGCCTCATGTCCACATCGACACCAACAAAACCCACGGCCGCCAGGAGCAAGTGGTTCAAACTTGTCTGGATCGTGCCCGCAGCCCTTGTTGTTCTCCTTGCGGTGGTCCTCGCAGCCAAAGGTCTCCGCGGCCTTCCCGCCGTGCAGTCCTTCGTCTCGGACTATCCGGGTGAATCCGAACTGCCCCATGGCGCGCCGGTCGGGTTTCCCGCTTGGCTTGCTTGGCAGCACTTCCTGAATGCCTTCTTTATGCTCCTGATCATTCGCACCGGCTGGCTGGTCCGGACCACCACGCGGCCCCCGGCCTACTGGACCCGCAACAACAAGGGTCTGATCCGCACCAAGAACCCGCCCACGAAGATCAGTCTGCACCTTTGGCTGCACCTCAGCCTGGACGCGCTGTGGGTCCTGAACGGCGCCGTTTTCTTCATCCTGATTTTTGCCACCGGCCAGTGGATGCGCCTGGTTCCGCAGAGCTGGGACGTTTTCCCCAACGCAGCCTCGGCCGCCTTGCAATATGCCTCACTGGACTGGCCGGCCGAGAACGGATGGGTCAACTACAACAGCCTTCAGCTCCTGGCCTACTTCGTTACTGTCTTCATCGCTGCTCCGCTGGCCATTATCACCGGGCTGAGGATGTCATCGGCCTGGCCGAAGCACACCGAGAAGCTTAACCGGATCTACCCGATCGAGGTCGCCAGGGCGGTGCACCTGCCAGTCATGTTCTACTTCGTCGGCTTCATCATCGTTCACGTGACCCTGGTCCTGGCTACCGGGGTCCTGCGGAACCTGAATCACATGTATGCCAGCCGCGACGATACAAGCTGGGTCGGCTTCTGGATCTTCGCAGCCTCCCTGGTGGTCATGATCGCAGCCTGGATCGCCGCCCGGCCGCTCCTGTTGCGGCCCATCGCATCCTTGACCGGATCCGTCACCCGCTGAGCCTGAGCCATCGTGCCCCGGGGAGCGTGTGAAGGACAGTCACGCTCCCCGGACACTGGTGACGGGAATCTGGGTTAGTTGGCTGATTGCACGGCACCGCTTCATGCTGCTCGGCCCCTCTGAGACCGGTACTTTGTGTTGTGCAATATCCGGCGCCTTACAGGTCATCCCTTGCTTGCTTTACATGATTCGTCCGCCCCTTGGCTGCCTTGCCCAGCTGCTGGGCGGGGTCCTATACCGCGGGGTGGGCCTTGGACACCGGTAAAGAGTTGTTCCCGGGCAGTTTGCCGGTCCGGGAGGTGGAGCCGTGTTTTCCGGGCACTCGAGGTCATCTTGGAATATGGATGAGTTCGCGGCGGAACGCCCCGGTTCTGGCCTTGCCGAAGGGGCCCGGGGCAAGGAGCCTGAGGCGCGGCTGAGGTTGTCCGCGATGACCGCGGCACCGAGCCAGGCCGAGTTTGCGGCGAAAAGACCGGAGAGCATGCGGGTCAGCGGGCTGTCCTTCAAGTCCGCGCTGACCTGCACTGTCACCCACCGTGGGTTTCCGGTGGGTTCTTGCGCGGCCACGGCGTCCAGGATCCCGTTGCATCGGTGGTGAAGAACGCGAGATGGTGTTGCGTGTCGAACAGGGTTTCCTGCCGCTTGGCGGCATTCGGTTTCAGATCCTGGATGCGGCGCATGACCGGCAGGCCGGTGACCTGACCGGCCTGTTTGCGGGAGCTGAATACGGTGAATTCGATTTCGGCTGGTCAAGGCAGCGGCGAACGTGGCATGGCCACAGAGGGCCAAATTGAATCGGCAGAGCATCCGCTTGTCCGTCGCGAACCGGTTGAGGCTGGACAGGCGTCGGTGACCAGGCATTTGGCACCGCAGGCCGAGTTCGCTGCGCCACTTGCGCAGCCGCTGGGCGATTCACCGGGCCGTGTCCTTCGTGGAAACGGTGCCAGTGCGTTCAGCACACGGGCACCGGAATACCCGTACTCGGCCCTCTGCTTGGCGTAGCCGTGGGACTCGATAATCGCGTCCTCGGGATCCCTGAACGCAAGGTTCTCTGGAACCGGTGACCCCAGCAGCGGTGCCTGAGGCGTAAGTTCACCAGAAAACGCGAGGTGACAACGTCCAGCTGCCGACCGTGCCAGGATGTGAAGGCCCAGGAACGAGCCCAGCGAGGACGGCGCGTAGAGGCCTCGAAAGCACGTTTCATCCCGCCGTGGCGGTGCAGGCCGTGTCATCGATCGAATCCGCGCAGTACACCATCCCGACCACCAGAGAAACGTCCTTCAGCCTTGCTTGTCCGTTGGAACTGACAGCCCTTCATCAGCCAACTCATTCAATCTCGCGTCCCTGGCCGAAGTCGTCATCGGGACCAGTTCGACAGCCGACACAAGACTGAGCTCGTCAAGGGATTTCCATGAGGTGGAAGACAGGCTAGCGGTTCAGTTGGTCGTGGAAATCAGTCTGAGGGCTTCACGCAGAGTTAATGCAGGGCTTCACCGGACTTGGCGTACCGGCGAATGGTTAGCAGGGTGATCAGCGTGACGATGGCGGCGCCGATCAGGTAGTACGAGGGTGAGCGTGCGTCTCCCGTCTGA
The DNA here is from genome assembly GCF_059092905.1 of Arthrobacter sp. B0427-1-12. Classification (NCBI taxonomy): domain Bacteria; kingdom Bacillati; phylum Actinomycetota; class Actinomycetes; order Micrococcales; family Micrococcaceae; genus Arthrobacter; species Arthrobacter sp. B0427-1-12. Next base: position 55,521 of record NZ_JBNHIC010000012.1, read on the forward strand.
ATCACCAGAAGCTGAACCAGGAAGAGCGCAGGCCCCCCGAAGAGAGCACCGCCTATGTTGTATCCGATGGCAAAGGTGGCCATTCGGGTCCGGGAGGAGGTGAACTCCGTGAAAAAGCAGATGGTCACCGCCACTGCGCCGCCCAGCCCCACGGCCATGATGCCCAGCGCCAGGACAACCAGGCCAAGGGATCCTGAGGAGAGCAGCGCAAACACTGGCCAGCTCAGCAGCAGGAAGAATGCAGAGGCGGCGAGGGCCACTTGCTTGCGGCCGAGGTAGTCCGAGAGCAGTCCGATCACCGGGTGCAGAATCACGCTCAGGCCCAACCCTATCGTCGTGGCCATGAAGGAGTCCTGGCTGGAAAAACCCTGTTCCTTCAAATAGGTCGGGAAGTATGAAAGAAAAACGAAGTTTGCAGAGAAGGTCAGCGCCACTACGGTGATGCCCTGGACGATTAGCCAGGGTGTTTTGGTGAGCGCTTCCCGCAGCGGCGTCTGGGAAAGCTCACCCTCCCGTCGCAGCTTGATGAACACCGGGCTCTCCTCGAGCTTCAGCCGGAGGTATATGGCCACGCCGCCCAGCGGCAGTGCCAGCAGGAACGGAAGGCGCCAGCCCCATGAGTCGAAGGCCTCCTGGGGCACCCACGTGGTGACCAGCAGGACCACTGCGGACGCAAGGAGGAAGGAGAATGTCGCCCCGCTCTGCAGGAACGCGGTATAGAAGCCGCGGCGTTTTGCTGGAGCATGTTCGGCAATATAGGTGACTACCGAGATGACTTCGCCGCCAGCAGAGAAGCCTTGGACTAGGCGCAGCAGCACCAGCAGAATGGGTGCGGCTATGCCAATGACAGCTTCCGCGGGCAGGACGCCCACGAGGAAGGTGCTGATCGAAATGGTGGTCACCGAGATGACCAGAACGGTTCGCCGTCCCACCCTATCGCCGAGCGGGCCAAGGATGAGGCCGCCGAGCGGTCGCATGATGTTGGCGACGCCGAACACGGCGAAGGCCGAGAGGATGCCGAGGGTCGGGTCATCGGAGGGAAAGAAAACCCGCGCGATCGACGCCGCCAGCAACCCGTACAGCGCATAATCGTAGAACTCGACGATCTGGCCGGCCACGCCGCCGGCGACGATGCGGCGTATGTCCCGACGGGATGCGCCCTGGCCTTGTTCCGGGGAATACTCGGATACGACTGTCATGCTTAGTCCTCCTGAATGCCTGCCGGGCGACACCATCTGATCAGGCACCCTTGTATTTATTATAATGATTATATGGCGGAAGTCTAGGTATTCGGGTTCGGCGTCAAGGTGCCGAGCTCGCTGCCCAAGGCGTCCAAATAGTCTGTGAGAGGCCTGCGAGACCGTGGCTAATAAACTGGCGCTGGACAAGTTCATGGCAGAAGGAAGCATCGGATGACTGAAGGCACCACGTCGGTTCAACCAAAGTCACGAATCGGCTATGCTGCCATGCTCGGCCAGTTCCACCCGCGTGAGGCTCTGGAACTCTCGAGCTACGCGGAGGAACACGGTTATTGGGGTGTGATGGCAGCCGATCAGTTTCAACCATGGGTGCCGCAGCAAGGGCAAAGTTCGTTTGTGTGGAATGTGCTCACCGCTATCGGCGAGCGGACGGCGGGGGACTTCGGCACCGGGGTGACCACTCCGACCTTCAGGTGGCATCCGGCGATGGTCGCTCAGGCCTCGGCCACGCTGGCAGCGATGTACCCCGGGCGGCATTGGCTCGGCCTCGGTTCCGGGGAAGCCATCAATGAGCATATCGTGGGCGCCTATTGGCCCGAAGCCGCGGAGCGGATCAACCGGATGTTCGAGGCGGCCGAGATTATCGGGAAGCTGTTCGCAGCTTCACTGGCGGGCCGCGACGTAAGGCATTCCGGAACCTATTACAAGCTCGAATCCACAAGGTTGTGGACCATGCCGGAAGTAGCGCCGCAGATCCTGATTGCGACGGCTGGACCCGTGGCGGCGAAACGGGCCGGCCGCGTTGCTGACGGGCTGATCACCACCGGCGCCTCATTGGAGAAGATCAGTGGCCTGTTCCGGCGATTCGAGGAAGGCGCGAGGGAAAAGGGCAAGGATCCGGACAAGTTGTCCAAGGTCCTTCGCCTGCACCTGAGTTGGGCACCTACCGACGCCGAGGCGCTGGAGAACGCCCTCACCGAATGGCCCAACGGGGGCATGGGATTCCCCCAAAATGACATCCGTTCTCCTTTCGAATTTGAACAGTTGGCTAAGTACGTCCGCCCTGAGCATTTTGAGGGGAGGCTGATGATTTCGGCCGATCCGGATGTGCATCGGGAGCATATCCAGCGCTATGTGGACCTGGGATTCAGCCGGATCTACTTGCATAACGTGGGCCGCAATCAGCGGGAGTGGATCGAGGTCTTCGGCCGGGATGTGCTCCCCAAATTGACGTGGTAGACGTCATATTTAGTTCATATGGGACACAAAATCGGGATTCCCGGTAGAGTGCGCGGAGTAGACCCCGGACCGGGTTTGGCCCGGTGTGCTGGCTCAGGATGGGCAGCAGGTCCCCCCACGGCGTATCTCCTTGTTCGTTCTTGCCTAAGGACCTCTCATGCCTGCTACTTCACGCCCCAAGTTTTCCGTCTTGGCCCTGTGCACAGCCTTGGCCCTGACCGGCTGTGCTTCGACTGCCGCCGAGGGGACCGCGGCTCCCGGGGCGGCCCGGTCCACGGAAAGATCCGCCGGGGCGCCGGTAACGGTCGACAACTGCGGTACCGAGGTCACCTTCACCCATGCTCCGGAGCGTGTCCTGACCATCAAATCGACTTCGACCGAGATGCTGCTTGCCCTTGGACTCGGTGAGCGGATTATCGGCAGCGCCGCTTCCGACGGGCCCATTCCTGACGAATTTACAGCCGATGCCCCGCCCGTGCTGGCCGAAAAGCTGCCGTCGCAGGAAGCCGTCCTCGAGGCCGCTCCGGATCTGGTCTACGCTGGCTGGGAATCGAATTTCTCGGCTGATGCTGCGGGTGAACGTGCGTCCCTGCAGAAGCTGGGCGTTAATACCTACGTGTCGCCCGCAGCCTGTAAGGCCCCTGAGTACAAGCCGAACCCGCTGACGTTCGAGGAGCTCTTCAGGGAGATCGAAGAAGTGGGCCGGATCTTCGACGCCGAAGACGCAGCCAAGGAATTTATCGCCTCCCAGCAGGAGGAGCTGGCCACTGTCAAGCCGAGTACGGCCGGCCTGACAGCGCTGTGGTACAGCTCGGGTTCAGCTGATGCTCCATACGTCGGCGCCGGCATCGGTGCGCCCCAGATGATCATGGAAGCCGCAGGCCTGGAAAATATTGCCGCTGATGTAAAGGACACCTGGACACCGCTGAGCTGGGAGGTTGTGGCCGAACGCGACCCTGACGTGATTGTGCTGATTGATTCGAGCTGGGGGACTGCTGAGAAGAAAATCAGCGTCCTGGAGAGCAACCCGGTGACGGCGAAGCTGGACGCTGTCCGTGAGGGACGTTACCTGGTGTTGCCGTTCCCCGCGTCCGAGGCCGGAGTCCGCAATGTTTCCGCTGTCGCCAGCCTGGCTGAGCAACTGGAAGAGCTAAATGTCGCAGATTGACATCGGTGTGGTCCGACGGGTGCCCAATGTGGTTTGGGGAGGTGCGCTGGCTGTCGCCCTCGTACTCTCCATCACCGCTGCCGTCACGATCGGACCGGCATCGATCTCCACCTTCGACGTCTGGGGGTCCGTCCTGAACCATCTGGGCTTCCGCGCCATGCCACTGCCCGAGTTGCTGGACGGCATCGTCTGGGACCTGCGGCTGCCACGCGTGCTGACCGCGGCCTGCGTTGGCGCCGGTCTGGCCTTGAGCGGTGCGGTCATGCAGGCCATCACACGAAATGCACTCGCGGACCCGTACCTGCTGGGCCTGTCCTCGGGCGCATCTCTAGGCGCGGTCGCGGTGCTGCTGTTAGGTGCGGCGATCCTGCTGCCGGTCGCCGCCTTCGCAGGGGCAATGATTGCGCTGGTACTGACGCTTTCCCTGGCTACGGCCCTAGGGAAACTTACCCCCACCAGGACAGTCCTGGCCGGCCTGGCCGTTTCCTCCCTGGCCTCTTCCGTGACTTCGTTCGTGATTTTCTGGTCAGCCCAGGGGGATTCCTACCGCGAGATTCTGGGCTGGCTGATGGGCTCCCTCGGCGGGACAACCTGGCAGTCAGTGGCCATCAGCGCCGCTGCGCTCTTGGTGGTCGGCATTCCGATGATGACCACCGGAAGGATCCTGGACGGTTTCGCCTTCGGCGACGCGTCGGCTTCCTCTCTGGGTATCAACGTGTCGGCGATACGTTGGCTGATGCTCGCCGGTGCCGCGCTGCTGACGGGCGCCATGGTGGCGGTGAGCGGTTCGATCGGCTTTGTCGGCCTGATCCTGCCCCACGTTATCCGGCTGCTGGCCGGAACCCGCCATCGGGCCCTGCTGCCGCTGTCCGCGCTGGCCGGGGCGTTGTTCCTGGTCTGGGCTGATACCATCGCCCGCACCGTATTCGACCCAATGGAAGTTCCTGTGGGCATCATTACCGCACTGATCGGGGCGCCCGTCTTCGCGCTGCTGCTGTGGCGGAAGCGGGGTACTGCATGACACTGCAGGTACGCGGCCTGAGGTACGACGTCGGGGGCAGGAGGATTGTCGGCGACGTTGACCTGTCAGTACCCGCCGGCAAGGTGACTGGTGTCCTCGGGCCCAACGGCGCCGGCAAGTCAACCCTGTTGCACCTGATCGCAGGAACCGTGGCGCCACTTGCCGGGAACGTATGGCTCGACGGCGAGGACCTGCGGTCCCTGGGGCGCCGGGCCCGAGCCCGCAGGGTCGCCCTGGTCGAGCAGGATGCCCGCACTGAGCTGTCCCTGACGGTCCGGGACGTGGTCCTTCTGGGCCGTACCCCGCACCGGTCTGTACTGGCAGGGGACAGCGCGGATGATCTGACCATTGCCGGGGCGAGCCTGGCTGCGGTCGGCATGCAGGATTTCGGGCACAGACTGTTCGACACGCTCTCCGGAGGCGAACGCCAGCGCGTCCAGTTGGCCCGCGCGCTAGTCCAGGATCCACGCTTGCTGCTGCTCGACGAGCCGACCAATCATCTGGACATACACGCACAGCTCAGCGTTCTCTCCCTGATTCGTGGACTCACGGCTAGGGGAGTCACTGTCGTGGCGGCACTGCACGATCTGAACCTGGCGGCTGAATTCTGTGACCACCTTATTGTGCTTTCCGGCGGAGAGGTGGTCAGCTCCGGGCCGGTGGGCGACGTGTTGACAGCGACGATGATCGAAAGTGTCTACGCCGTGAAAGCGGAGGTCTTTCCCCATCCTGTTAGCCATCGCCCGGTCGTGACTTATTCCGGAACCCTCGAAGGGGCCGTCTGACTGACTGCCGCCGCCTGGCCGTCCGCAAAGCCCTGCGCGTACGCCTCATCGCTGCCAAGCCGGAACATGTCCTGGTCGGCGCTGCGGATCAGCCCACGGGCCCGGTGCATTGGGGCGGGGTCGGCTGGGTCTGCGAGCACGAGATGGCCCAGTCCCCGCACGAGCGCCACCGGCCGGCCGGATGACTTGCCCTTGACCAGATCCGCTGCGCCGGCAATTTCATCGGCAACGGCAGCCGCGGATGCGGAGAGCAGATTGCCATGGGCATCGCGCGTTCCACGGTAGTCCTCGAGCACTCGGACGCCGGCAGCTCCGATCGCCGCATCGGTCTGTCCTTCACGCCAGGGCCGGCCCAGGGTGTCGCTGATCAGCACGCCGATCGCGACATTGAACCTCTTCCGCAGGGCCAGACAGAGCGACTGTGCTGAGGCGTCAGGATCCAGCGGAAGAAGCAACACCGTGCCGTCCGGAGTGTTGCTGTTGTCCACCCCGGCCGCGGCCAGGACCAAGCCCTGGCGGTTTTCAACGATCCGGGTGATACCCCCGGGGTGGGGGCGGCTGGCCACCAGGCGCACAGTTTCCGAATCGATGGCGGCTTCCCGGTCCGCCGCGCTGATCTGGCGTCCTTCGGCTTTAGACACGATCTTGCTCGTGACCACGAGGATGTCACCATCGGCGATTCCCTCTGCGGACGCGGAGAGGGCTTCGCCGATGATGAGGGCCAGGTCATCGCCGGAGCTGACCTCGGGAATGCCGTGGAGGGCGGTGACAACAAGACTGGACATGGATGCCTTTGCGGAACTGGGAGTTGACCTGTCAGGAATCAAAACGCGCGGTGACTTTTAACGGAAGGGCCCAGACTGCTGCCTCCGCCTAGGTAACCGTTCATAGCGGCAACTTTAGCGGGTCGCAGAGGCCCACCTATAGTTGCTTACTTTTCGTGCCGGGAACCGGGCGTGGAAATAGTGCTGACTACCCTGCTGCAGTGCGGCTCTGGTGTTTCCGCCCACGCCCCTCTGCAGAGCCTCGGCAAGATCCTCGAAAGTGTCGACGTCTGCCCGCAAAGTCGACGCGGCGGGTATCGGCAGAATCTGGTGTCCCGCTTGGACATGGGCGGCGCAGGACTGCACCCCGAACCGCGGGGTGACCTGAACACCGGGGAGCGCGGAAATCATCGTGCTCCCGGAACCGTGACGATCGGACACCAGAGCCAGGGGGTGCTGCGCGGCCAGGGCTAGCGCCAGGGTCAGATCCTCAGTGGTGAGAGAGGGCAAATCCGCCGTGAGTGCAGCGACGGCGCCGAGCGGATTCCGCAACCTCGCCCACGCCACGCCTGCGCTTACGGCGGCGTTCAGCCCCTGTCCGGGATCGTCCAACCGGTCGACGTGCGGAAGTACCGATTCCAATGCAGGGTCGGAGGATACGACGACTACGTTCCCGACTTCGGGCGCCGCCGCGGCTGTTGTGACGGTGTCGCACAGGAACGCGAGCGCCAACCGGTGCCGCACGTCCGGCCGGAATCCCTCACCTCCACTTTCACTTTGGCCCAGCCTGCTCTTGGCGGAAGCGCCGCCCTTGAACGGCAGCACAATTGTCCACTCCCTGGAGAGCGGCAACCGTGACGAGGACACCTGCGGCATGGCCGGCTCCTTCTCTCTTGTCCTTTCCATCGGGTCAGCGGGGCAGCAACCCTAGCGACACGGCCACCGGGCCGGGACTAACCCGGCCCTGATCCGCCGCCGTCGGCCGTATCCGCAGGGACTTTCCGGTTGCCTTGAATCCTTGGGTGGCATTGTCACGGGCGGTATCCAGGCGTTCCTGGGACGGGGCCTGGTACGTGGTAGTGCGCTGCCAAGGCACGCGGCCGATGGACCGCGTCATAAGCTCCAGTTCGGCGACCGTTTTTTCGGAACCGTTGTCCGCTCCGGCCATGCGGCTGATGGTTTCCTCCATGAGGGTGCCGCCGAGGTCGTCGGCGCCCCCTTGAAGCATCAGCTGGGTTCCGTCGTTGCCGAGTTTCACCCACGAGGTCTGGATATGGTCGATCCGTCCGTGCAGCATGAGCCTGGCAACGGCGTGGACCGCCCGGTTTTCCTGAAGGGTGGGCCCCGGGCGCGCCACACCGGCCAGATAAACCGGAGCATTCGTGTGGACAAAGGGCAACAGGACGAACTCGGTGAATCCTCCGGTCTCATCCTGGATTCGGGATAAGGTGCGCAGGTGCCCGACCCAGTGTGTCGGGTTGTCGACATGACCGTACATCATGGTCGAACTGCTCCGGATGCCGAGCCGATGCGCCGTGGTGACGATGTCGATCCAAGTTGCCGCGGGCAGTTTTCCCTTGGTCAGGACCCAGCGAACGTCATCGTCGAGAATCTCTGCCGCAGTACCGGGAATGGTATCCAGCCCGGCTGTCTTCGCCTCCAGCAGGAAGTCCTCGAACGACAGACCGGTGCGGGTGGCGCCATTAACGATTTCCATGGGGCTGAACGCATGGAGATGAATCTCCGGTTGGCGTTTCTTCACCTCCCTGGCGAGGTCGAAATACGCGGTGCCCGGTAGGTCCGGATGAATTCCTCCCTGCATACAGATCTCGGTGGCGCCAATCGACCATGCCTCGTCCACGCGGTCGCCGACCTGCTCGAGTGACAACGTATAGGCGTCCGCGTCGGTCCGGCGCTGGGCGAAGGCGCAGAATCGGCAGCCGGTGTAGCAGACATTGGTGAAGTTGATGTTGCGGTTGACCACATACCCGACTCGGTCGCCCACGGCCTGGGAGCGGACGTTGTCGGCCAGTTGTGCCAGGGCATCCAGCTCCACTGCCTCCGCCCTTAGAAGAGTGAGATAGTCCTTGTCACTCAGTCCTGCCGGGTCAGCCTCCGCGCGGCGGAGAGCGGCACGAATGTCGCTGTTCCCGCCCCCTGCCGGAGCGTTTGCGGGCCGCTGGACCTCCTCGCGCAGAGCTGTCCAGTCTCCATAGACCGCGTCAAAGTCGCTGCGCCGATCGCCGGTCCTGCCGATGGTATCGACCTCGGTGTGCAGGTCAACCCGGCCGCGGCCGACGGCAGCCCACTCCGGGTCCGGTTCCTGCCACGGTCGTCCCTGCGGGATCCTGCCTTCAATGGCCAGTCCGTCCGCGGCGGCGAGGGCGCGCACATGCGGCAGCACCCGTGGATCGATCCACGGCTCTTCCGCGCGGACGTAGTGTGGATGGGCGGTGAGCCGTTCCCGCAGCGTGAAGCCGGCCTCTGCCGTGGCCCGGGCTAGATCGTCAATGTGCGGCCACGGACGCTCCGGGTTGACGTGGTCCGGGGTCAGGGGGCTGACACCGCCCCAGTCGTCGATTCCCGCTCGGACCAGGAGGGACAACTCGTGCGCGTCGGTGAGGTTCGGGGGAGCCTGCAGCCGTGCCTTGGGGCCCAGGACCAGACGGGTGACCGCCACGGCAGCGACATACTCCTCGGTTTCCAGGTCGGCCGCCCCCATCATGGCCGTTCCCTCCTTGGCACGGAAGTTCTGGACGATTACTTCCTGGACATGACCGTGCCGGCGGTCTGTGGCACGGATGGCGAAGATGGCGTCCACCCGTTCCGCGTACGTTTCGCCAATGCCCAGCAACACCCCCGTCGTGAACGGAACGTTTGAGCGTCCGGCATCCTCAAGAACCCGAAGGCGCACCTCCGGGTTCTTATCCGGGGAACCGTAGTGCGGGCCGCCCTTTTCGGACCAAAGACGCGCAGCCGTTGTTTCAAGCATCATCCCCATGGACGGGGCAACGGGTTTGAGTCGCTGGATTTCCTCCCAAGTCATGACCCCCGGATTGAGATGCGGAAGAAGCCCGGTCTCCTCCAGGACCCGGATGGCCATGGCACGCACATAATCCAGTGTGGAGTCGTAACCGTGCGCATCCAACCACTCACGAGCGATCGGCCACCTGTTTTCCGGTCTGTCACCGAGGGTGAAAAGCGCCTCCTTGCACCCAAGGGCCGCCCCTTGGCGCGCGATCTCCAGGATCTCGTCGGGGGACAGGAAAGGGCTCTTACCGGCTTTTGCCAGCTTCCCGGGAGTGGTCACGAAAGTGCAGTAGCGGCAACGGTCCTGGCAGAGGTGGGTCAGCGGGATGAAGACCTTGCGCGAGTAGGTGATGACCTTGGGCCGCCCGGCTTTTTCAAGGCCGGCGTCGCGAACACGCGAAGCCGCGGCGAGCAACCTTTCCAGGTCCTCACCGCGGGCGTGCAGCAGTGTCTCGGCTTCGGTCGGATTCAGGGTCACGCCGTCTTCGGCGCGCCTGAGTGCGCGTCGAACGGCGCTCGCAGTCGGGGTGAATCCGTATTCGGTCACTGGTTTACCTCCGTGGATATTGGGCGCGGCGGTGCTGTGCCGCATCCGTTGCTGTCAGAGATGGAGTCTCGGTGCTTCTGAACTTGTTGGAGCGCTAGGAGTGGGTCGGCTGCAGTGCCAGGGTGAGAGCTTCGGCGGCTATGGCCGCGCTCAGCGGGATGTCCGTCATCCAGAGCGGCACGGCCGCAGCCCGCAGGCCGGCGTCGGTAAGCGATCCGAGGGCTGAAGCATCAGCAGTATCCACGAGCCAGCCGTCAAGCAGGCCGCCGTGGCTTCTGGCTCCGTAATGCAGGCCGACGGCCAGGGCGCTCGAGGCGACTCCGATCGAATCCAGGCACTGCTCCGCCATGCCCCGAACGGCGGCTCCGCCAATAATCGGCGAGATGCCTATGACCGCTGCTGCGGTGTTGCGGACGGCGTCGCGGATGCCCGGAACTGCGAGAATCGTTCCCACGGAAACCACCGGGTTGGAAGGCGGGATCAGGACGGCATCCGCTGACAATATCGCCTCAATGACACCTGGTGCCGCGGTCGCCGAATCGACCCCCACCTGGACGAACTCCCGGGCAGGAATGCCGGCGCGGTACCTGACCCACCACTCCTCGAAGTGGATCAGGTCCCCAGCCTGATGCCCGGCAGCATCCTCTGCCAGCAGAACGTGCGTCTCCACGGGCTGATCGCTCATCGGCAGCAACGCTACGCCGGGCTGCCAGCGGCGGCAAAGAAACTCTGTCGCCTGGCTGAGCGTGGAGCCCTCACGCAGGAGTTCGGTTCGCACGATGTGTGTCCCCAGGTCCAAATCGCCAAGAGTGAACCAGTCCCAACCCCGTCCGTACGCGGCAATTTCGGCGGATGTTCGGCGGCTTTCGTCAGTCCGCCCCCATCCTTGTTTCTCCTCGATCCCGCCACCCAAGGTGTACATGATGGTATCGAGGTCAGGACAAACGCGAAGGCCGTTCAGCCACATGTCGTCGCCGGTGTTGGCTATCACTGTGACATCTACTGACGTCCCGGTACGTGAGGGGTAAGCGGCGGCTAGATGGGCAAGCAGTCCCCGCACGAATCGGGCACCGCCGATGCCGCCGGACAGGACAGTGATTCTCTTCATGGGGCCGTACCCTCCCGTAAGTGCCGTTGCTCAGCATTACTGTGATAATAGATATACTGTGTTTTACATTACATTCCCACCTGGAGCCAGCAATTAGTGTGAACTGATGCCGACACACAGATGTTCGGCTGGCACGGGTCTTCTGGGGACAGCGGTAGGCCCGGTAGCACCTGCTGCCGGCGGCCTCGGCGAGTTCTATGTTTAGCGGAAGGCCGGAACCCCAGTGATGTGGTTGCCCAGGATGAGGGTGTGGACCTCGTCCGTGCCCTCGTACGTCCGTACCGATTCCAGGTTGTTCGCGTGGCGCAGCGGAGAGTAGTCCAGGGTGATGCCGTTGCCGCCGAGCATGGCCCGGGCATCGCGGCAGATCTGGATGGCTTCACGGCAGTTGTTCAGCTTGCCCACGGAGATCTGGTGCGGCTGCAGCTGCCCGGCGTCCTTGAGCCGGCCCAGCTGCAGGGCCAGGAGCATGCCCTTGTTGATCTCCAGGGCCATGTTCACCAGCTTTTCCTGCGTCAGCTGGTAGCCGGCCAGCGGCTTGTCGAATTGCAGCCGCTCCTTCGAATAGTCCAGCGCGGTGAGGTAGCTGTCCCGGGCCGCGCCCATGGCCCCCCAGATGATGCCGTAGCGGGCCTCGTTCAAGCAGGAGAACGGCCCGCGCAGGCCCTTCGCCCCGGGCAGTATGGCGTTAGACGGCAGGCGGACGTTGTCCAGGGCGATGTTGCACTGGATCGACGCGCGCATCGACAGTTTGGGCTCGATCGGGGTGGCTGTGAAACCCGGGGTGCCGGCGGACACCAGGAAGCCGCGGACGCCGTCGTCGGTCATCGCCCAGATCACGGCGACCTGCGCCACGGAGGCCAGCCCGATCCAGCGCTTCGATCCGTTGAGCACCCAGTCATCCCCGTCGCGGCGGGCCAAGGTCTGCATGGCCGACGGGTCGGAACCGGCGGCCGGTTCGGTCAGGCCGAAGCAGCCGATCGCCTCTCCCGCGGCCATCTTCGGCAGCCACTGGTTCTTCTGCTCCTCGGAGCCCCACTTATGGATGGCGCTTATGGCCAGTGAGCCCTGAACGGAAACGAAGGTACGCAGCCCGGAATCGCCGGCTTCCAGTTCCAGCGCGGCCAGCCCGTATTCGACGGCGGAACGGCCGGGGCAGCCGTAGCCCTCCAGATGCATGCCCAGCAGGCCCAGGCCGGCCAGCTCCGGCACGATCTCCAGCGGAAACACAGCATTCTCGTACCAATTGGCGATGTTCGGCTTGATGCGGGTGTCGACGAAGGAACGGACCTTCTCCCGCAAAGCCAATTCCTCGGCGCTGAACAGGGAGTCGATGCTGAGCAGGTCTGCGGCGTCAATCATGGCTGTCCTTCCTGTGGGGCAGGTCTCAGGGTCCAGCGTAAGGCAGGACCTATTCCGTCCACTCCTCCCGCGGCCTCGGTCCCTGAACCGCACTCAGGGCTTGTTCAGTTTTTGATCAGGTCCGGCCGTTATGCTCTGGCCACATGGCTTCTTCCCGTACGTTCCCTTTCTTTGACACGGCCACGATCCGGGGAAGGATTTCCGCGCTGCTGGGCGTCAGTGTGCTGTCCGGCATCCTTACGGCCGGCATCCTGGTTCCTCCGGCGGCGCTGGCGGCTGCGGGAGCACAGTCCTCCCTGGCTGTCTTCGACCAACTGCCGGACGAACTGGAGGCCGGACCGCTGTCGCAGCCGTCGCAGATCCTCTCGGCCGACGGTGAGCTGATCGCCACCTTCTACGCGGAGAACCGGGTTCCGGTGATCCTGGACCGGGTGTCCCCGCACATGCAGGACGCCATCATCGCCATCGAGGACGCCCGCTTCTTTGAACATGGCGGCGTCGATGCGCACGGTATTTTCCGCGCGATGCTGAACAACGTCAGGGGCGGGGACCAGCAAGGGGCGTCCACGCTGACCATGCAGTATGTCAACAACGTCCTGATTGATGCCGGCGCAGCGGAGGGTGTGAGTGCGGACGAACTGACAATCAGCGGCACGAAGTCCATCACGGACAAGCTCCGGGAAGCCAAGCTCGCCCTGGCGGTGGAGGACAAGTACTCCAAGGAGGAGATCCTCGAGGGCTACCTGAACATTGTGCTGTTCGGCGGCCAGGCATACGGCGTCGAAGCCGCCGCGCAGGCCTACTTCGGCATCCCCGCCGCGGAGCTGGACATTGCGCAGTCCGCGATGTTCGCGGGAATGGTGCAGTCCCCAAACTACTATGATCCGCTCACCAACCCGGAAGCCGCCAAGGACCGCCGGGACACTGTACTGAAGGCCATGCTCGCCACCGGGAAGATCACGCAGGCCGAATACGACCAGGCGATCGCCGCGGATCTGGGCCTGGATCCGCAGCCGGTCCGTTCCGGCTGCGTCGCAGCGAACTTCGGCGACTACTTCTGCAGCTACGTGGAGCATGCCATCATGCAGTCGGAGGCCTTCGGGGCCAGCGAGGAAGACCGTGCCAAACTGCTGGCCCGCGGCGGGCTGACCATCACCACCACCCTGGACTCGCGGCTGCAGAAAGCAGCCCAGCAGCAGGTGGAGGAACAAGTCCCGGTGGGGGATCCCTCAGGTGCGGGATCCACCATCGTCTCCGTTGAACCGGGCACCGGCAGGATCCTGGCCATGGCGCAGAACACCAACTACAGCCCGGAAGACGGAGCCGGCAACACGGTGCTCAACTTGAATGCGGATCCCGCAATGGGCGGAACCCCCAACGGTTTCCAGCCCGGTTCCACCATGAAGCCCGTCACCACCGTGGCCTGGCTGGAATCACGGCGCTCCCTGAACCAGGTGATCGATGCGAGCCGCACCAGCTACCCGGCGGGCTATGACTGGACGGCCCGCTGCCTGCCGGAAGGGGCCGAATTCGACGCCTGGAGTTTCCAGAACGCCGAGTCCGGCTTCGAGCGGAGCATGACTGTCGGCGAGGGGCTGACGACGTCGGTCAACTCGGCGACCGTGGCGCAGGCTGCAACTCTGGACCTGTGTGATATCCGCGACGCCGCCTCACGCATGGGCGTGCACCGCGCGGCCGACGGGCAGCCTATGGATGTCACCCATCCCTCCTTCGTCCTGGGCAGCCAGGAAGTGTCGCCGCTGACGATGGCGGCAGCCTACGCGACGTTCGCGGGCGGGGGCCAGTACTGCCCGCCGATCGCCCTGACCGCGGTGAAGGACTCGCAGGGCAACGAGTACGCCGTTCCCGGCCAAAGCTGCGCGCAGGCTATCTCCCCGGACGTGGCCGCGGCTGTGAGCGGTCCGCTGGAAAACGTTGTGAAGAGCAGCCCCGGCGGGATCAGCCCCATCGGGCTCCCCGCCGCCGCCAAGACAGGCACCACGGACAAGTCCGAACAGACCTGGACGGTCGGGTACACCAAGGGTGTTGCCACCGCGTCCTGGGTGGGCAACTGGACCGACCATACGTCGCTGAACAACGTCCCCATCAACGGCGTGAGCCGGGACTATGTGGACGGTGCAACGCTCGCCGGCGCCCAGTGGACGGACTATATGCGGACTGTGGCGCCGCTCTATGCTGCGGGCGGGCTGGGCAGCGGCCGCTGACCCGTCAGGCCACCAGCTGTCCGGTCACCGGGGCCAGCTGCGGCACCAGGCGTTCGGCTGCCTCCAGCGGCGCGAGCAGCAGCGCGTACTGGTCCGCGGTGAGCAGCTGGGGAAAGACGATGGCCAGCTGGGCCAGGTGCAGGGCGGCGGTGATCCAGTAGGTGCCCGCCGCGGTGCCCAGGCTCTCCGCCACGAGCGCCCCGAACTTCCTGAAATCCACCAGATGCGAGTGGTTGGCCAGGGCCATGCGTGCGGCCATGTGCTCCACATGGCGCTGGGCCTTGCGGTCGGCGTCGGCGAGGGCGTGCAGCTGTTCCGCTGTCCAGGCCCTGCCGACTATCCGGCTGGAGTAGAGGATGGTTTCCATGACGCCCCCGTTCGAGTGATCTTCCCCGTCCGTCCGGACGGTTGTTTGCACTTGCATGTATTGCTCTTACACGTGTCAGCGTACGCAGCGAACATGAGGAAACCATGATGTGCCGATGAGGCTTTTCTCATCCGCGAGGACATGCAGGAACGACGCCGGCACTTCGGTTCCGTGGCAGCGAACCGAAGTGCCGGCGTCGTTGTTTACCGGGGGATATTGGCCGTGAACCTACCGGCCGAGGACGCGGCTGACGAACAGGTCCGTGCGCTGCTTCAGGCCCGCGATCCGTTCGGTGACCACCGCGGACGGATCCGGGTGGATCGGCGTGGCCGGCGGTTCGACCCGGACGTTGCTGGAGCAGATGAAGTCCGCGCAGATCAGCGTGCCGACGGTGTTGCCGTCGCGGCCGGACTGGCCGGCGCGCCTGGCGACGAACAGGTAGACGTCCTCCTCGGAATGCACGTCCTGGCACAGCGCGCACAGTACCCGGCGGTTGCCGGGGGCCGAGGTTTCCGGGGCGCGGAGCATGATGCCGGTGGGCCTGCCGTCCAGCGGGTGCACCAGGTAGCCACGCTGCGGCATTTTCGGGTCCCGCCAGCCCAGATAGTCCTGGTTGTCCCAGTCCAGGTCCGGGAAGTCCGGGGGAAGGGTCAGGCTGGCGACCTCGCTGCGCGTGCAGTTAACGAAGGATCGCCGGATCTCTTTTTCGCTGAGTTGCTGCATGGGTTTCCATTTCTGGCTCGGCCGTCCGTTCCAGCCGGAGGGATCGTATCCCGCCATGGGCGGGCCGGTCCAGATTTACGCCCTTGTGCCGTTCCCCGCGCGGCTTCAGACTTATCTCGGGCTTGTCCCGTAACCGGAAGGGGAGCACCGTGGGCGTCCTGGTGGTGTACGAATCAATGTACGGCAACACACATCTGATTGCGGAGGCGATTGCCCGCGGCATGCCGGAGGCTGTGGCCCTTTCCGTGGAGCAGGTGGCCGGACACAACCTGGACGGCTGCGAGCTGCTGGTGGCCGGCGCGCCCACCCTCGGCCATACCCTCAGCCACGAAGACGGGCGGCGGGCAGCCATTAACAATGCCCGCAAACCGGACAGCGGGCTGGACCTCGACCCATCGGCCGAAGGTGCCGGACTGCGTGAGTGGCTGGAATCCCTGGGCCAGCGCGGCGGCCGGGCCGCTGCCTTCGATACCCGGGTGGACAAGCCCACGCTGTTCACCGGCAGGGCGGCGAAAACCATCGGCAAGCTGCTGCACCGGCACGGCTACGAGCTGGTGGCCGAGCCCGAGAGCTTCCTGGTGGGTGCGGATTTCCACCTGCTGCCCGGGGAGGCGGAGCGCGCGGAGCAGTGGGGCCGGCTGCTCGCCTCCAGGCTTTGAGGAACGCTTAGGCGACCGGCAGCTGCCAGATGGTGTAATCCTCAGCGCTGATCGACCGGCGGCGGGCGCCCTTGCTTTCACGGATCCAGACGACGCCCAGGCCCGGGGCGGTATCCGCGATCTTTCCGCGCACGGCGTGCTGGTTCCCGTTGAAGCGGGCTTCGATCCGGTCGCCGCGCTGAAGCCGGCCAAGATCGCGGACGCGGGTGGGGGTGATGTTGATGCGGTGTTTCGGCGTGTCGATGGACTGGGACATGGTTCAACCTCCCTAGGTGTGGCGGTAACTGGCTGGCGGCCCGCCGGCGGCGGGGCGGCGCCGGAACGGGCGCCGAAGGTACGGAAACGATGCGGCTGCAGAGTGCAGGTACGGCGGGGGCAGACAGCGCGGCCGTTGATATCTTCGCTTGATTCCACTATTCACAACGAGGCAGAAGGCAGATTTATTCCGCCGCACCCCAACACCCGCCGTTCGCTCCGCATTTCACGCCTGAATAACGCGTTCTGCGTGCGCGAACTGCTGAGTCACCGGGGGGTGGAGGAACGGGGTGTCTGATTGGCCAGCCGGCGGGGTATTGACCTAGGGAATGCCCTGTCCAACGGAAACCGGAGGAGCCAATGTCCCCAGACCCGGAACCCCAGCCGCTGTTCGTCCCAGCCGTGGGTCCGATCGGCGAGCCGTTTGACGGCGTGGAGCGGATCGCGGTGCTGCGCGGCGGCGGCCTGGGGGACCTGCTCTTCGCGGTCCCGGCGATCGAGTCCCTGGCCGCGGCCTATCCGGGGGCGGACATCACGCTGCTGGGCACCCCGCTGCATGCGGCCCTGCTGGACGGGCGCCCCGGCGCCGTTACGGACATCGAGATCCTGCCCTACGCAGAGGGCGTCCGGCCGGACGGCCCGGAGGACCCTGCGGCCATCGAACGGTTCTTCGCCCGGATGCGCGAACGCCGGTTCGACCTGGCCGTCCAGGTCCACGGCGGTGGACGCTTCTCCAACCCGTTCCTGCTGCAGCTCGGCGCCCGCCACACGGTCGGGACCCGCACCCCGGACGCGGCGGCGCTGGAGCGGAACCTGCCCTACGTTTACTACCAGCATGAGGTGCTGCGCGCCCTGGAAGTGGTCGGCCTGGCCGGTGCACCGCCCGTGCTGCTGGAGCCGCGGATCAGGACCACGGCGGCGGAACGCGAGGCTGCCGCGTCAATGCTCGACGCCGGCACGTCCGGCCTGCTGGTTCTGCACCCGGGTGCCTCCGACCCCCGGCGGCAGTGGCCGCCGTCGAACTTTGCGCAGGTGGCGGCACGCGCTGCCGGCGACGGGCAGCAGGTGCTGGTGATCGGCGACGCGGGCGAGGCTGCGCTCGCCAAGGAAGTGGTGGAACTGGCGCGGGAGGCAGCCGGGCCGCTGGAGGAGCGCATCCGTTCGGTGGCCGGCGAACTGGAACTCGGCGAGCTCGCGGGGCTGCTGGCGCAGTGCACCGTCATGCTGGGCAATGACAGCGGGCCGCG
Organism: Arthrobacter sp. B0427-1-12; assembly: GCF_059092905.1. Lineage (NCBI taxonomy): Bacteria > Bacillati > Actinomycetota > Actinomycetes > Micrococcales > Micrococcaceae > Arthrobacter > Arthrobacter sp. B0427-1-12. The sequence goes on from NZ_JBNHIC010000012.1 coordinate 73,220, forward strand.
GCATCTGGCCCAGGCGGTGGGCGCCGCGACCGTCGGCGTGTACTGGTTCGGCAATGTCATCAATGCCCAGGCGCTGGGCCGCGGACGGCACCGGCTGCACTTCGGCTGGACGGCGAACTGCCCCACCTGCGGTGTCGACGTGACCCAGGTGGGCTGGACCGCGGAGCGCTGCGAGCACGACGACTCCTTCGTGGCCACCGTACGGCCCGAGGCCGTCTACGCCGACGTGGCGGAGCTGGCCGGTCCCGGCCTCCGGCGTACCGCAGGCTGAGGCGCACTGTGGAGATGCTGCCGCCGGATGGACGTCCGGAGATCCTGGCCCTGCGGGCGCTGAAACTGGGGGACCTGCTGGTGGCGGTGCCGGCCCTGCACGCGCTGCGGCGCACTTTTCCGGAGCACCGGCTGATCTTCGCCGGACCGCCGTGGCTGCGTCAGGTGGTGGGACTGGTCGGCGGGATCGACGCCCACCTGCCGACGCCGGGGCTGGACGGTCCGCTGTCCCTGCCGGCCTGCCGGGTGGACATCGCCGTGAACCTGCACGGCAACGGAACGGACAGCCGGGGCGTGCTGGAGGCGCTGGCGCCCGGACGGCGGATCGGGCACCGGGCGCCCGGCTGGGCCGGCCCGGAATGGCAGGACGGTGTCCATGAACGTCACCGTTGGGCCCGCCTGATGGAAGCGCACGGCATTGCGGCGGATCCGCTGGACCTGCGGATTGAGGTGCCGGCGTCCCCCAGCCGGGTTCCCGGGGCTTCGGTTGTCCATGTGGGCGCGTTCTACGGCAGCCGGCAGTGGCCGGCCGATCGCTTTGCCGCTGTTGCCCGCTCGCTGGCCGAGGACGGCAGGGAAGTAGTGCTGACCGGCAGCGCCAAGGAACGGGCCCGGGCGCTGGAAGTTGCCGGCTTGGCCGGGCTGCCGGAGAAGCAGGTGCTGGCCGGCGAGCTGGAATTGGACGAATTCGCTGCCGTCATCTCCGCTGCCCGCATCGTGGTGTCCGCCGACACCGGCGCGGCGCACCTGGCCTCCGCCTACGGCACGCCGTCAGTGGTTCTCTTCGGGCCGGCGCCGGTGGCGGAGTGGGGTCCGCCGGAGGGGCCGCACATTGTGCTGACCGACGGCGCGCTCCGCCGCGGGGATACTTTTTCCGCAGAGCCGGATCCTGCGCTGCTGGCGGTCAGCGTTGCCGATGTGCTGGCTGCAGTGGCCTCGCTCAGTTAGCCGCCAGTCCGGACCGTTGCCTACGGCGGCGGCACCGGGGTCCGGCTTGAAGCCGGACCCCGGTGCCGCCATCGTAAGTTTGCCTAGTCCTGCGTGAGTTCTGTGATGTGGCCCAGGGACTCCCCGGACGCTTCGACCAATTCCGGAAGGGAAACGCCCTCGGCGTGGGCTTCCTTGACGGCTTCCGCCAGGACCAAGTCCGCCTGGTCAAGTTCCCACTCGAGGGATTCCTTGTCAGCCGCTGCTGTGGATACCCGCTGGATCGGCAGGACTGTCGCCGACTCGGACGCTTTCGGGATGGGTATGGACATATGATTTCCCCTATTCACAGGCGTAATCGTGCCGGCCCGCATCCCTGGAGCCCGCGTTTGTACTCCAGAACGTAGCAAAGATTCCCGCCCATCGCGACCATAAGCAACCTTATGAAACCATTCGGGTTGAGGCTTATTCGGCGCAGATGACTTATAGCAAACGGTTGCGAAGCGGCTAAAAAATTAACTAATTAATTCAATTAATTAACTACTTTGCTAATGGTGGGAGTCATTGGTGGAGGCGAAATAGGTTCCGTGAACCCAGGGCCATTGAATGAATTTTTATTTCTTCCGGTAATGGAATGCATGCATTGGAATGCCGCTTATTTCCGGTGGTTAGTGGTTTCTTCGTAACCCTGTTCGTGGAACAGTCGGCCTGCGGGTGAAGAAATCTATTGACCGCACTCTTGCATCAAGGTAAGAATTAGTGCCATCGCTTCTCTGGCCGGCCGGAAGCGCGCAACCATGCGTATTCCGTCCGGTGCCTGTGGGGGAGCCGATGTTGGGGGACGACGGCGGCATCAGCCTTCCGGGCACACGGAACGCGGGTGTCGCCGTCGTAATGTCATGGAGGGGACCTGGTCAGGCGTCGCCGCCGTCCGGAAGAAGGCGCAGTCCCCGCCCCGCTGCCGCGGCCCCGGCGGCTTATAGTGGAACTATCTTTCACCGCCGCTTCCGCGCGGATTCCCTGGGCACTCGGAATGCCGGCGGAGGCAGCCTGCGGGAAGGTCGTCGGCCATGACAGACAATCTCGGAAAACCAGCGCCGCGACGGCGCTGCCCGATGCGCCGGCCGGATAGGCAGCCCCGGCCGGGTACATGGCGCCGGGCGAGGCTGTTCGCCGCCGCGGCGTCGGCGGCGCTGGCCATGGCGGCGCTGGTACCGGCCGCAGCGGCTCCTGCCCAGGCCGCACCGCCGGGGCCGGATTGGGTGGTCAGCCTCGGCGACTCCTTTATCTCCGGGGAGGCCGGACGCTGGGCCGGCAACTCGGCGGATTTCATGCAGGTGGACGCCCTGGGCCCCGCCGCCTACCATGACACCGCAGCCGGCGAGTCGATCCCCGGCTGCCACCGCTCCGGCGCCGCCGAAATCCACATCGGCGTCGTTAACTCCTCCAACCTGGGCTGCTCCGGATCAGGAACCCGCACTGCGGTGAGCCCGAACGGACAGTTCAAGCCGGGGTTGGACTTTTTCGACGACGGCCTCGGCCATGTGGGCCAGGCACTGGCGCTCCAGGAGTTCGCGGCGGACCGGAAAGTCCGGATGATTACGGTTTCCGTCGGCGGGAACGACTTCGGATTCACCAGGATCGTGGCCAGCTGCCTGGCGGCCTACGCTCTGTCCACCACCGCGTTTCCGATCTTCTGCAGCAACGATCCGACCGTGCGGGCGAGCTTCAGCCCGGCGAATGTCGAGGCTATTGCCAAGCGCATTGCCGCCGGACTGCAGAACATCCGCACCGCCATGACCCGGGCCGGCTATCTGGACGCGGACTACACCGTCGTGGTCCAGAACTATCCGCAGCCCCTGCCAGGCTCCGCCGCGATGGCCTATCCGGAGGCGGACCATCAGCGGCTGGCCCTCGGCTGCGGCCTGTGGAACCGGGACATCGACATGGCGCAGAATGTGGCCGTGCCGGCCATCAACGCGGCGGTGTCCTCCGGGGTGGCGCAGTCCGGCCTTGCCAATGCGGTAGTCCTGGATGTCCGAAGCCTGCTCGCCGGGCACCGTCTCTGTGAAACGGGAACTGCCAAGCTGAGCGATACGGCGCTGGCCAGCTGGCGCAGCGCAGGGGCCTCGGACGTCAGTGAATGGGTCAGCGAGATCCGGATCGCCGTCCCCGGGGTGGGGCCGTACCAGATCCAGGAGGACCTGCATCCGAACTTCTGGGCCCAGCTGGCCCTGCGGAACTGCCTGCGGCAGGTCTTCGGCACCGGCACAGTCGCCGGCGGCAGCTGCGTTTCCGCTGGCCCCGGCCTGACGAATACGGGGGAACCGCCGGTCCTGCTGAACCGTTGACCTGGACTGAACCCGTCGGCCTGCACCGCGGATGGCTTTGCGCGGTGCAGGCTTTAGTCGGAGTCTTCTTCCGGTTCCGTCAGCCCGCTCTGTGCCCGGTCGGCTGCTTCGGAGGAGCCCGGCGGCAACGGATCCGCCGCGGGCGGCACCTGGTCGGAGGAGTAGTCCTTCAGGCCGGCCTCCACCCGCTCCCGTTCGGCTGCCGCTTCGAGGGCATCGTCGTCGAGCCGGTCCGGCATCCCGGCGTGGCCCTGCGCGATCGGCTGGGGCAGGACGTCGTCCTCGGTGGTCTCCATGACGTCATCCAGGTTCGGGGAACGTTCTTCGCTTGGGTGGGACATCATGTCTCCTGCGCTTGAAGTTGCTGCCCACTCTAGCGCCGGGCCGCAGGGTTGGGAACGGCAGGGGGACCAGAATGGCTCAGGTAATCAGCCTGGCCGATCTCGTTAGGTGAATCCTAGGGCGTTCCGCTACGCGCGAGGCTTTTCCGCCCGGGCCTTGACCCCGTTGACAAACTGGGTGAAGGAGGGCTGCAGCTCCGGCATCGACCTGGCGGCCAGCGGCAGCAGCGGTCCGCTGAATTCCTCCCGGACCCGCAGGTGCGTGAGTTCGCCGTCGGGCACTACGGTGAAGGTGCGGACACCCTGGAACAGGCCAAGTGGCATTCCGCCGGTCCAGGTCATGATCCGCCGGTTGCGCGACTGGCCCACCTTCACCGGAAAGCTGCGGCGCGGGTTGAGGGCCGAACGGACCTTGATCCGTTGACCGTCGGCGATGACGCCCTCCACCTTGGCGATGCCGGAGTCCCACTCAGGATAGGCGGAGCCGTCCGTAATGATCTCCCAGACGGTGTCCGCGGTGGCGTGGATGTGGGCCTCGGCCTGGTAAGTCAGCATGTGGATCAGTCTAGTCAGCCGATCCGCGATTCGGCGCTGAGCGCGTGCCATTCCCGGTTGTGGTACACCAGCGGATGCGCCTGCTCCGCGCCGCGGTCCTCGGTCATGGGGATGTTGACCTGCAGGACCTGCACCGCCACCACGGAGGAGTCTCCCGCTGTCATCTGGTTGACGATCCTGCCGCGCAGCCATGCGTTGGCGCTGGGCAGGAACGGCTCACCAGTGATGAGCCGCGACCAGGCCGAGGTGTCCGCAAAGCGGTCGATGCCGCCGGTGGCGAATGTCCTGGCCAGTTCGAGCTGGTCCGCGCCGAGCAGATGGACGACCACGGTTTCCGCCTCCCGGATGGCGGCGGCGGAGGAGGACTGCGCGGAGAGGGAGAAGACCAGCAGCGGCGGGTTCGCCGAAACGGAGAACACGGAACTGGCCGTCAGGCCGACCGGCCCGGCGGGGCCTTCCGCGGTGATGATGGAGACGCCGGCGGGATGGTTACGGAACGCAGCCTTGAAGTCGTCGGCACTGACCATATCGGCGAAATGTGGCTGCGCGGCGTGCGGGAGCCGGCGCAGGGAGGTGGGGTGGGAAGACATCGGACATCCTTTTATCGGTGGCTTGGGAGGGGAGGGTACGACGGCGGCGGGTTGCCGCCGTCGTACCCGCGGCTTACGGGCGTCCGGCGCTGCGGTCGGCCAGCGAGAAAAAGACCCACTGGGCGTCATCGGCAAGTCCGGAGAGCACTTTGCCGCAGCTTTGCAGGACGACGGGACCGGAGGTGACGTGCTGGGTGCCGGCGTGCATGTCACGGAAGAAACGCTGCAGGTCACCGGAGCGGAGGGCTGCGGTTGCCGCCCACTTATATACGGTCATGCAGACATCGTGGGCGGACCAGGTGGCGTTGTTGAGAGCCAGGCGGGTCAGGGTCTCCTGCTCGCGGTCGAGCAGCTCACCGGCGGCCAGCTTTGCCTCATTGCCGGCCCAGACATCCATGACGAAGGCGCGCGCCGAGCGCAGCTTGGCCTCGGCCTGGGCGTATTCGGCGTAGTACTGCTGGGTGTCGACGCTGGTGCCGGGGATGCCGGACTTCTTCCGGGCCAGGTCCTTCATCTCGTCCAGCATCCGGCGCGCAACGCCCAGCGCCCACCCGGCGTGGTTGATCCCGGACATGTTGGCCAGGCCTATGGTGTAGATGGCGCCGCCGTTGAGCGGTTCCATCGTGGCCACGTTATAGACGAATGCATCGGGGACGAAGACGTCCTCGATGATGTAGTCGATGCTGCCGGTAGCCTTTAGCCCCATGACATCCCAGTTATCGATCAGTGTGGCCTGTTCCTTCGGCAGCGTGAAGATCAGCGGCTCCCCGGTCTGCTCGACGATTGCGGCGGTATGGATCCAGGAGGCCTGCGGCATGCCGGAGCCGAAGCTCCATGAACCGCTGAGGCGGTAGCCGCCGTCGACCTTAACCGCCTTGCCCATGCGGGTGCCCTGCCCGGCGATCAGGCTGTAGCCTCCGTCGGGGAAGATGGCCCGGGCTGCCTCCTCACCGAGGTAGGCAGCAGTGGTGCCGGTGACCATCTGCAGCGCCATAACCGCCCAGCCGGTGGAGGCATCGGCGTAGGCCAGCTTTTCGATGGTCTCGACGACCTGGCGCGGGGAGGCTTCGTAGCCGCCGAGGGACCGGGGGATACCCAGGCGGAAGACGCCCGATTCGTGCAGCGCGGCAACGACCTCGTCCGTGAGCTTGCCCTCGGCCTCGTTGGCTTCGGCGTTGGCCTTCAGTACCGGGGTGATGGCTTCCAGCCGCTCAAGCAGCGCCGGGAAGTCCTCCATCGTGTTGAGCCGGGAAGTCTGTTCGATCAGTTCCTGCGTCATGTTCCTTACTTCCTTGTAGGGGTGTGTGAAGTGGATGAGCTCAGGCCTGCGGCCAACTGGACTGGATCCAGGCGATAACGGGCTTCACCGTCTCGTCCGAGTTCGCCTCGAAGATCAGGCCGTGGCCGTTGCCCTCGATGCCCAGTTCCGGCAGGTGCAGCCATTCAGCGTCGGCGCCGGCCGCAGCGAGGAATTCGACCACCTGCGGCGCGAAGCCTGCGAAGGCCGAGGCTCCGCCGGTGACCACGGCTACGGGCGTGCCGGCCAGCGCCGGGATGGCCAACGACGCCGGATCGACGGCTTCCGCTTCCGCTGCACTGCCCAGCGGCGGGTCGTAGGCGATGGGTGCGGCCGTCAGGCCCCAGTCGAGCCGGCCAAGTCCGGGGAACTCGACAAAGGCCGGCCCCATGGGCTCGATGGCGGCGATGCCCTTGACCAGCTCCGGCCGGGCATCCGCGGTGAGCCAGCCGACCGGTCCGCCGGCCGAATGGGTCACCAGCACCGCCGGGCCGATCCGGTCCAGCAACCGTCCCAGGCGCTCAGCGTCCAGAGCCTGGGAGTATCCCAGGTCGGCCGGAAGCGGGCCCATGCCTGCCAGCAGCTGGTCGACGCCGTCGGAGCCGATGTCCCGGGAGTACGTCCACTGGGTCTGGTCCGCGGCCGCCTCATCCGGGAGGAACAGGGCCTTGCCTGCCTCATAGGGGAAGGGCCCGCCCATGGGGCCGACGACGTCGGGATGGTACGGCGAACGGCCGTGGCCGGCACGGTCCACGATGTAGACGGCGAAGCCTGCCTCGACGAACCGGGTTGCCCAGCCGGGCCGGCCGTCGATGGTGCCGGTCCAGTCCGTCCCTTGTCCGCCGCCGCCGTGGATGAGAACCAGCGGATAAGGCTGCGTGATCTTGGCCGGGGCCTCCCAGGCCACGAACAGCGGGGCGCGCTGGGCGGTTCCGGTGGCCGTGGCCACCGGTTCACCGGAAATCCAGAAGTGGCCACGGCGGGAAGTGACGAGAGGCGCGTCGGCCAAGTGCGGCGCCTTGGCCCCAGGCGCCTGTGCCGCGGTCAGCTGGTCCGTCATAGTGCTGTCCTTTCGACAGTGGAAGCTTGTGTATCCAGTACGCTATTCGTGATGCAGATCACGAACATCACGGCCGGGCGCATGCCACTGTCGAATGCGCGCACGGTTCGGTCTGCCGGCGGTAAGGAGGGATTTGTTGCTGGACCAAAGCTCGGCCGCGCCCGCATCGGTGGCTGGATGGCGCGAGGCAGTCGCCCGCTCGCTGCTGAATTTCGATTTCGATTTCGTCCATCCGGACCGCTTCCGCGGGCAGTTGGACAGCAAACCTTTTGCCGGGATCAGTTTCATCTCGATGCACACCGGAAGCCACGCGGCCTTCCGCGATGCAACCCAGATTGGGGACGACGAACGTCCGGATTACCTGCTGACGCTGCAGCTCTCCGGAGAAATCACGCTCAGCCAGGATGACCGCAGCACTGTCCTGAAGCCGGGAGATTTCGCCTTCTACGACACAACCAGGCCGGCGACGCTGGTCAGCAGCGACGACTACCGGTCCATGAGCGTGAAGTTTCCGCAGCGCCTGATCGAGGCTCCCCGTGCGCAGCTGCTGGAACTCACGGCAACCCGGTTCCGCAGTGACGACGGCATCGCCCCGGCCGTCTGGGCCCTGCTCGAGCAGCTGAACCGGACGTCGGAGGCTGTCCACCGCAGCAGCCAGGAAGCGGCCGTCGCCGGCGTCATGAACCTGATCGGCACCATGCTGAACAGCCAGCTCGGCGCCAGGGAGCGGGCTTCCCGGCGGGATCCCCGGGAAACGCTGCTGCGGCGGGTCTGCGCCTTTATTGACGACCAGTTGGCCGACCCCGGGCTGGGACCGCGGGAGGTTGCAGCGGCGCACTTCATTTCCACGCGCCATCTGCACGGGCTGTTCCAGGACAGCGGCATGACCGTTGCGGCGTGGATCCGCGAACGTCGGCTGGAGCGCTGCCGTCGGGATTTGTCGGATCCGCTGATGGCTGCGACGCCGGTGGCGGCCATCGCGGTGCGCTGGGGTTTCAAGGGTGCGTCCCACTTCGGGCAGGTGTTCAAGTCGGCAACCGGGCATACGCCGGCGGACTTCCGCCGGTTGTCCCTGAACGGGGACGCATAGGAGAACGACGCCGGCACTTTGGTTCGCCGCTTCACAGCGAGGAGCCCAGGTGCCGGCGTCGTTCCCCTTATGGGCGTCAGGCGTCTTCCGCGGGGGCGAGGATGATGTCGAAGCGGGTGCGGGCCCAGGTGCGGTTGCCCAGGTCGCGGCCGTCGGGGGCGGGGGTGCCGGGTTCCTGCTGTTCGAAGCGCTTGATCAGGGAGTCCTTGACGCCGAAGACGGAGTCGCCGATCTGAAGCTGCGGGTCGCCCTCGACGAAGATGTGCGTGACCAGGGTGCGCAGGCCCGGTGCGGTGACCATGAAGTGCAGGTGCGCGGCCCGGACCGGGGAGCGGCCGGCGGCCTCGAGCATTTTGCCGACGGGCCCGTCGTGCGGGATGGGGTAGGGGGTGGGGGTCAGGCCCCAGAACCGGAAGGATCCGTCCGCCTCGGAGTACAGGTGGGCGCGGCCGGCGATGCGCTGGTCGGTGTACTGGACGTCGTAGAAGCCGTCCTCGTCCGCCTCCCAGACCTCGATCCGGGCCCCGGGCACCGGGGTGCCGTCGGTGTCGCGCACGGTGCCTTCGATCCAGCACGGCTGGCCGGGGGCGCCGCCGGCGATGTCCCCGCCGTTCCCGATCCGGGGGGCGTCCTCGGAAAAGAACGGTCCGAAGACGGTGGCCTCAGTGGCGTCGCCGACGGCCTGGTTGTTGACCGCGATGGTCTGCATGGAGGCACCCAGAACGTCGGAGAGCAGGATGAATTCCTGGCGCTTGTCGTCGGTGATGTGGCCGGCGGCGGTGAGGAATTCGATGGCCTTGTTCCATTCGGCCTCGGTCAGGCGGACCTCGCGGATGAAGGCGTGCAGGTGCCGGGTCAGGGACTGCATCAGCTGCCTGAGCCGCTCGTCGGGGGTTCCGTCGAAGGAGGCGACGACGGTGTCCACGAGTTTCTGCTCGATCGCTTCCTGCTCCGCGGAGACGGCGGGGGTTTGCTCGGTGATTGTTGCGGTGGTGCTCGTGCTCATGAGTGGAATCCTTCCGGTGCGGGGGTGATGCCTGCCCAGGCGGCGCGCAGCAGGGCCTTCAGGTTCTGTTCGGTGACGGGGCGGGGATTGGAGGCGGGGATGAAGGGAAGGATCAGCTCCGCCGCTTCGCCGATGTTCTCTTCGGCCAGGCCGTGGTCCTTCAGGGCCGTGGGGGCGTCCAGGGCTTCGCGCAGGTGGTTGAGCCCTTCCACGGCGTCGCCGTTGCCCAGGGCAGCGGCGATGCGTTCGGCTGCCGCGGGAGCGGCCGGCGCGTTGAAGGCCAGCACGTAGGGCAGGACGGTGGCGTGGGTCTGGGCGTGCGGCATGTTGTAGGCGCCGCCGAGGACGTGGCAGATCTTGTGGTGCATGCCGGAGCCGGCGGAGGCGAACGCGACCGCGGCCAGGTACGCCCCGTAGAGGCACTGTTCGCGCCCTTCGATGCCGGCCGGGTTTGCCTTGACGGCGGGCAGGCCCGCAGCCAGGGCGCGGATGCCTTCGGCGGCCAGGGCGGCGTTGATCGGATCCGCCCGCGGGGCCCACATCGAGTCCACGCAGTGGGCCAGCGCGTTCAGCCCGGAGGCCACCGACAGCTCCGCCGGCAGGGAGAGGGTCAGCTCCGCGTCGTAGACCACCGTGGCCGGCAGTACCCTGTCATCCACACCGGTGGTTTTGCGGGCGGCCTCGGTCAGTCCCCATACATTGGTGGCCTCGGAGCCGGCGTAGGTGGTCGGCACGGCGATGATGGGGATCCCGGAGGTCAGGGCGATGGCCTTGGCCAGGCCCGTGGTCGAACCCCCGCCGACGCAGACCAGCAGGTCGGCGTCGGCCTCGGCGGCAGCGGCCCGGGCCTTTTCAGCCTTGTCGATGGGCACATGCGGGGCGACGCCGTCGTAATTCAACGCGACATTGATGCCCTCGGTGACCCGGTCCGCGACCGGGGCCTCGAATTCTGAGGCGATCACCATCACCCGCTTCGCGCCCAGCCGCGAAACCTCCGCCGCCACATTCTCCCCGGCCCGGCCGCTACCGAACAGCACCCGCTGCCCGAGTGTTTCATGTGCGAAAACCAAGGACATGGTCAGCCTTTCCGGCTCAGGATGGCGGCCACAGCGTCCCGCAGGGCTGCTTCCGGGTCGGCAGGCAGCGAGTGCGAGCGCCAGCCGATGTGCTTATCCGGCCGGACCAGCACGGCGCCGTCCTCGGCGGTGCCGCGCAGCTTGGACCAGTCGAAGTACAGGTCGGTGATCTCCTGGCCCGGGCCGATCACTACGGTATTCACTGGAACGCCGAGCTGGTCGGAGACCTTCTGCGCCGCCGTCGTCCAGTCCTCGCCGGTGATGCCGGTGAACACAGTGAACTGTCCGTAGGGAGCCAGGTCATGCGTGGAGTACTTGTGCATGTTGTCGCCGACCCAGGCGTGGGGGAGTCGGACGCCCGGATGGGTGGAGGGCTCGTAGTAGAGCTCAGGATCGCGGGTGGGGGCGGGTTTGGTGGTGCCGTCGCCGACGACGGCGGAGGAGGCATAGTGCTGTCCCAGCTCCACGCCGTGGGCGTTGAACTCGTAGTTCTTGATTTCCATGGCCTCCTGCACAGCGGCGCGCTTGGCGGCGCCCTCCGGGGAGTTGTCCTTGCGGGATTCGATCAGCGCGTGCATCTGTTCGGGCGTCTCCGCCTTGTCAATGCCCAGCGCCTCGAAGAGCTGCCCGAATTCACGGCCGGACTTGTTGGCACGGGTGACGATCTGCTTGGCCACGGGGGCGCGCTCCGCGGAGTAGGTCTCCAGCAGGTCCGCGCCGGCCTGGCCGTTGAGCACGGCGGCCAGCTTCCACGCCAGGTTGTAGGAGTCCTGGATGGATGTGTTGGAGCCCAACCCGTTGCTCGGCGGATGCTTGTGCACGGCGTCGCCGGCGCAGAAGACCCGGCCGGACTGCAGACGCGTCGCGTACTGCTCGTTATTGCCCCAGAGCGAGATGCCGGTGATGTCGACGTCAAGATCCTGCACGCCGATGAGATTGCGGACGATCTGCCGGGCATCTTCCTCACTGACCTCCGGTGTGCCCCCGCTGATATCGAAGCCCCAGACGATCAGCCATTCATTCCACGGCCGGACCATACGGACCAGTCCGGCGCCGATCCCGCCGATGTTCGAGCCCGGCTGGACCACCCAGTACAGTACCGACGGGCGGTGGCCGACGAGTTCGGCGATGTCCGCCTTGAAGGTGATGTTCATCGACCCGGCAATGTCCATCTGCCCCTCGTACGGCAGGCCAATGTCCGCGGCGACCTTGGAGCGGGCGCCGTCCGCGCCGATGAGGTACTTCGTCTGGATGGTGTATTCAGAGCCGGTGAGGCGGTTCAGCACGCGGACGCTGACGCCGTTCTCGTCCTGGGTGTGGGAGAGGTATTCGGTGGAGAACTGGGTCTGGGTGCCCCGCATGGTGGCATTGCGGACCAGGATCGGTTCCAGGTAGGTCTGCGGGATATCACAGTTCAGCGACGGCGAGGCCAGTTCATAGTCCGCGTGGCGGGCCGGGTGGTTGCCCCAGGTAAGGATGCGGCCAATCTCCTCGCCGGCGATGGAGGTGCAGAAGACCGTGTCGCCGATCATCTCGTGCGGGGTCGCGTCCGCCAGCACCTGCTCCTCGATGCCCATGTCCCGGAAGATCTCCATGGTCCGCTGGTTGGTGATGTGGGCCCTCGGGGTATTGGCCGTCCAGCGGTACTTGGTGATCATGATGTTCGGGATGCCCAGGGAGGACAGGAACAAGGCGGCGGATGAGCCCGCCGGGCCGGAGCCGACGATCAGCACATCGGTCTCCACGACATTGGAATCCGGGGTCTCGGTCTCGGCGACCCCGTCGTTGAAAATCACCATTGGTTTTCCTCTCGGCAGCCCCGCGCCACGTTCTGCGGGGGATTTGCTCCGAGTGTTCCACGCCACAGCCAGCCGGAGGAGGGGATGGCGGAAAGCTGCAAAAGGATGGCCGAAATATGCAAATTCAGCCGGCTGCGACCTGACGCCGCAGCTGCACGGGCGTGGCGCCGAACCGCTCCTTGAAGGTGCGGGCGAAGTAGGCCTGGGAGGAGAAGCCGCATTCCTGCGCGATCTGGCCGATCGACATCCTGCCGCCGCGCCTGGACGTCAGGATGCTGCCGGCCAGGTCAAGCCGCCGCTTCAGGATGAAGCCGGCCACGCTGGTGCCTTCGGCACTGAAGACGCGGGACAGCTGGCGTTCGCTGATTCCGATCCCCTCCGCGATCCGCGTGGCGGACAGGTTCTGGTCCCGCAGCCGGCGCTCGATGAAGGCGCCGGCGGCTGCGAAATGCGCCGCTGGGCCGGCCGCGCCGGTTCCGCCCACCAGCGCCGTGAGCAGGTCGACGGCGGTTGCCTCGGTCCGTGCGGCATCGGCGCCCCGGGAGCGCAGCGCCGAGTCCATGAGCCGGGCCAGTGCGTGGCCGTGGCTGCCGGGTCCGTCCGAAGAACGGAAATCGAACACCTGGGGCATCTGCGGCGCGCTGCTTCCGGCGACGGCGGCATACACCTGGCGCGGCACTTTCAGCGCCAGTTCCTTCAGGCCCTGGGAGAAACCGCGCATGAACGGCCGGTCGGCGTCGTACATCACCGCCTGGCCTGGTTGCAGGATACGGCAGCCGTCCTCATGGTAGAAGAAGGCCTCGCCTTCCAGCGTGAAGTAAAGCACGACGGCGTCCGCCGGGTTCGCGTCGATGTGGTGCCGGGTGCGTTCCACGACATGGGGGTTCCCGGCGACGTGGGCAAACTGCAGGTTCGGCAGCTGGAGGTTCAGTTCGGTGGCATCCAGCGAGGCGTTGTCGAGGGTCCGGCAGCCCAGGCCGATCAGCGCCTGCGCATTGTGGTTTTCCCACAATTCCACGCGCTGCGGATCGGGCAGGCCGATGGTCGAAAAGCGTACCAGGCCGTCCGGAGCCTGGGACGGGCCGGACTTCTGCCCTGCGATGTTTCCGGTGGTGCTGTCTTTGGTGGTGCCCCCCTGCGGGCGCAGTGTTAGCTGCGTCATAGTTCCCCAGTCTAGCCGAGCCGGTCCAGAGCCGGCCCGGGGAGGACCAGCTCCAGGAACCGGCGCAGCGCCGGCGTGGGCGTCTGGGACCTGGACCAAACGACGGCGGCCTCCAGCGGGCGGATGACCTGCAAGGTTCGTCGGATCACAAGGCTGTCGTTTGTGATCTCGGTGATGGAGCCGGGCATAATGCTGACGCCCATTTCGGCCACCACCAGCGGCACGGCGGTCTGGAGCGTGGAAACGACGTGGACCTGCGGGCTGCATTCCAGGTCGGCCCAGACGGCCTCGATGAGTTCGATCAGGCCGGGGAAGCCGGGAATCCTGGCCGGAACTATCCAGCGCTCGTCCAGCAGGGAGCGCAGGTCCACGGGGTCCGGCGCGTCCCGGAGGCGGCGGGGAAGGGCGGCCGCAAGCGGCATCGGGTGGGCCAGTTCCACGTGGAGTTCGGACTCGTGGAACCGGCGAAGCTGTTCCGTGTTGCCGGTGGCCACGAATCCGATGTCCGCGATGCCCGAGGCCACCAGGGAGAGGACGTCCTGGGGAGCCGGGTCTGACAGTTCCACCTCGACGTTGGCGGCGATCTGCGCATACTTCTGCAGGAGCGGTGGCAGGTAGGTCCAGGAAAATGTCGGGACGGCCGCCACCCGCAGGCGCCCCCTGATGCCGCGCCCCAGGTCCAGCAGGTGCTGTTCGATCCGTGCGGTCCGCTGCAGCAGCTGCGCACCGGCTTCGACCAGGTACTCGCCCGCGGCGGTAGTGCGGACCCCGTGCGAATGGCGTTCCAGCAGCCGGATGCCCATCTCCTTCTCCAGCTGGGAGACCGCAAGGCTCAGCGGCGGCTGGGTCATGTGGAGGGACGCGGCGGCCCGGGAGAAGGACCCTTCCTGCGCCACGGTCAGGAAGTAGCGGAGCTGGCGGAGATCCATATTTAGAGAATATATAGCTTTTGCTGGAAATCGGTATTTGTCCTATAACTTCCGCGCGGGCAGACTCGAACGTGACCACGGTCACCACTAGTTTCCCCACGTGACCGCGTTCCGAGGAAAGGTTTCCATGCGTATCAAATACCTAATTGCCCTGCTGGGGGCCGCAGCGATGGCGCTGTCCGGCTGCGGGGTGGGGCAGGGAAGCGCCAAGGAACTGGCGCCGGACGACCCGATCAAGGTCGGCGTTATTCCGGTGGCCGACTTCGCGCCTGTCTACATCGCCCTCGAGGAGGGGTACTTCGAGCAGGAGGGGCTGAATGTCCAGACCCAGGTCATGCAGAACGCCGCAGCTATTGCCCCGTCGGTGATCAATGGCCAACTGCAGTTCGGCACTGCCGCCACCACTCCGTTCCTGGCCGCCGCGCAGAAGGGACTGCCCGTCAAAGCCGTGGCCAACGCGGCGGATGTCGCCGCTTCCGCGGACCAGGACGTCTCCGCCCTGCTGGTCCCGGAGAGCGCCGGTATCACGCGGCCGGCGGAACTGGAGGGCAGGACGGTCGCGGTCAATGCGCTGTCATCCATCCTCCATATCGCCGCGGCCCGCAGCATCGAGGCCGACGGCGGCGACCCATCCAAGGTGACCTTCGTGGCCATGCCTCTGCCGGAGATGATGACGGCCATGCAGCAGGGCCGCGTAGACGCCGCCAGTGTCGTGGAGCCGTTTTTCACCATCGGCAAAGCCAACGGTGCCCGCGCCATCGCCCATCCGTACACAGACGCCATGCTGCCCGGCGGAACCTTCGCACTGTTCTTCAGCGCCCAGCCGTTTATCGACAGGAATCCGGAACTCGTGGAGAAGTTCGCCTCGGCTGTGGCCAAAGGCAGCCGGACGGCAGCGGAACATCCGGAGAAGGTGCAGGAAGTGCTGGTGAAGTACGGCAAGCTCAAGCCGGAGACAGCCGCAGCCATGCTGCAGCCGGGCTACGGCAAGAACGTAAGCCCGGAGGCACTTGACCAGGCATCCGCAGTGATGACGGAGCTGGGCTTCCTGCCGGAAGCCGTCGACGGGGCGGCGGTGGTGTGGCAATGAGCAACGCTGTCGAATCGCTGCCCCCAGCGGCTGCCCTTGCCCGGTCCCGCCGCCGCAGGCCCTTGGACCACCGATGGCTGGGACCGGCAACCGTCGTCCTGATCTTCCTCCTCTGGGAGGGGGCCAGCCGCAGCGGCCTGCTGCCTGCGGCGTCGATTCCGGGCGCCGGCGATGTTATGTCCGCCTTCATGGCGCAGTTGGTGTCCGCACCGTTCTGGAAGGCGGTTTGGGGGACCCTCTCCGTAGCGCTGCTGGGACTGCTGGTCATCACCGTGCTGGCCACGCCGCTTGCGCTGGTAATCGGGCTGTCCCGGAGGGTGATGGAATCCACCTGGTTCGTGCTCGAGTTCCTGAAGCCTATCCCGCCGGTTGCCCTCATTCCCCTGGGGCTGCTGCTGTGGGGCCCTTCGCCCGGTATGAAACTCTATTTGGTGGTTTTCGGCGCCGTCTGGCCGTTGTTGACGCAGATGATCTACGGACTCAAGGAGGTCAACGGCGTCGCCATGGAGATGGCCCGGAGCTACCGGCTGGGCGGATGGCTGACCACCACCCGCGTCATCATGCCGTCCCTGCTGCCGTTCGCCGCAACGGGCCTGCGCGTCTCGGCCGCGATCGCCGTCGTCGTGGCCGTGGTAACGGAAATGATCGGCGGGGCAGAGGGGCTGGGCCAGAGCATCGTCGTCGCCCAGTCCGCCAACGCCCTGCCGGAGATGTACGCGCTGATCATCGCCACCGGCCTCCTGGGACTTGGCGTCAACCTGGTGTTCCGGTACGGGGAGAAACCGCTGCTCTTCTGGCACGCCTCACAACGAGAGGAAGCAAAGCCGTGAGTTCTGTACCATCGGCTCTCGGCCGCTATCGCGGCTGGAAGCTCGTGCTGCTGCGGACGTGGCTGCCAGCCGCGCTGCTGGTTGCCTGGGGGCTGACGTCCTCCGGGAACACCTCGCTGTACTTCCCGTCCATGGAGACCATCCTGGGCACGTTCGCCCGGGACTGGCTGGGTCCGGGCCTGGCAACCCACCTGATCCCGAGCGTGCTTAAGTTCCTGGCCGGATTCCTGCTCGCCGCGGTCCTGGGCGTCGGCTTGGGGCTGGTGATCGGGATGTATGCGCCGCTTCGCGCCGCTGTCGAACCCGTGATCCAGTTCCTGCGTTCACTGCCACCGCCGGTCCTGCTGCCGATCGGGCTGCTGCTGTTCGGAATCGGCCCCGCCATGAACATTGCCATCATCGTGGCCGGCGCCATTTGGCCGACGCTCCTGAACACGATCGACGGCGTCCGTTCCCTGGATCCGCAGCTGACCGACGTGTCCCGGTCCTATAAGCTGACCCGCTCACAGCGGGTGCGGTTCGTGATCCTCCCCAACGCCGGGCCGCAGATCTTCGCCGGCCTGCGGACCACACTGCAGATGTCGATCATCCTGATCGTCGTCTCGGAAATGGTCGCATCCACCAACGGCATCGGCTACTACGTGCTGAACTCCCAGCAGACGTTTGCCGTGGCGGAAACCTGGGCCGGAACCATCGTGCTCGGAATCCTCGGGTACCTGGCCAACCTCATATTCATCCGCGCCGAGCGCCGCATCCTGCGCTGGCAGGCCGGCATGCGCGCAACCACAGGGAGCCACTGACCATGACCAACACCACCACCGCACCCACCACCGGCAGCTCGTCCGCCTCCGGCCGCTCCGGCGAAGTCCTGCTGGAACTTCGCAATCTGCAGAAGAGCTACGGGGCCAACCGAATCCTGGCCGGCGTGGACTTCGAGATCCGCAAAGGCGAATTCGTCTGCGTCGTCGGACCGTCCGGTTCGGGCAAAACGACGCTGCTCAAATGCATGGCAGGCCTGCTGGCCCCCACCGCCGGCGAAGCGGTCTTCGAAGGCGAAACCGTCATCGAGCCGCCGTCGAAACTCGCCGTCGTTTTCCAGGACTACAGCCGCTCGCTGCTGCCCTGGATGACGGTGCGGCAGAACATCGAGCTGCCGCTGCGCAACAAGTTCCCCAAGTCCGAGCGTCCCGGGCGCATCCAAGAAGTCCTGCAGTCGGTGGGACTGGGCGGCAAGGGGGACCTCTATCCCTGGCAGATGTCCGGCGGCATGCAGCAGCGGGCGGCGATTGCCCGCGGCCTGGCCTACCGGCCTGACGTCCTGCTGATGGACGAACCGTTCGCGGCCGTCGACGCCCAGACCCGGATCGAACTCGAAGACCTCGTCCTGCAGGTGCGCCAGACCTTTGACACGACCGTCGTCTTTGTCACCCACGATATTGACGAAGCCGTCTACTTGGGGGACCGGGTCATCGTGCTGTCCGGAGCGCCCACCCGGGTCAGCGAAAACATTGAGGTCGCTCTTCCCCGGCCCCGCCACCAGGTGGAAACCAAGGTGCTGCCCGAGTACGCCCAGCTGCGCAGCCGGGTTTTCCAGTTGATCCAGGAAGCCAAGTCCCACGCCTCCATCCGCTGACCGGCAGCACCACCGGCAGCCCATGCACGCACCTAGCAGAACAGGACACCAACGCCATGAACTACCAGCCTCTGACCCGGGACGAAGCCCGGAAATACCGCACCAGCGTGACGCTGCTGGGCACCGCCGGCGGCCCGCCGTGGTGGGACGGTTCCGACCGGACCGGCATCTCCACCGTGGTTACGGTCAACGGCACCCACTACCTGATCGACTGCGGTGAGGGCTGGGGCCCACAGTTTCGCAAATCCGGCCTGGGCCCGGCAGGCTTCCAGAAGGGATTGGACGACCTCCGTGCCGTCTTCATCACCCACCACCATTCGGACCACATGGTTGACTACCCCAATCTGCTGTTGCTGGCCTGGCACAACGGCTCCGACGGCCTGAAGCGGCCGATCAAGGTTCTCGGCCCCGGAGACAGAGGCGTTCTTCCGCCCATTTTCGCCGAGGAAAAGCGCGGGAATCTGCCGGAGGTCTTCAACCCGGAATCACCGACGCCCGGACTGGCCGAATCGACCGGCCGCCTCCTGCAGGCTTATGCCCTGGACATCAATGACCGGATGCGGGACAACGCCAAGCAGGACCTGCGGGAGATCTTCGAGGTCGAGGACATTGCGCTCCCGGCGGGAACCGGCGAGGATCCCAACGGCAACCCGACGCCGGCGATGGAGCCCTTCGAGATCTACCGCGATGAAAACATAGCCGTCAGTGCCATCCTGGTGGACCACCGCCCGATCTTCCCCGCATTCGCGTTCCGCTTCGATACGCCGGACGGGTCGATCGTGATTTCCGGTGACACCGGCGTCTGCGACAACCTGGTGCGGATTTCGCAGGGAGCGGACCTGCTGCTGCACGAATGCATCGACATGGACTGGGTGGACAGCCTCATGGGACCGGATTCACCGAAACCCGACCCCAACCTGATGCAGCACATGCTGGCGGCTCACACGGCCATCGAGGAAGTTGGGCCGCAGGCGGAGAAGGCCGGCGTCAAGACACTGGTGCTCACGCACCTGGTCCCCGGCAATACGCCCGTGGAGAAGTGGGAGAAGGCGCAGGTGGGTTTCTCCGGAAACCTGGTAGTGGGCGAGGATCTGATGCACTTCGGGCTGGGCCAGCCGCGCTGACAGTCCAGGAGAAGGACGCCGGCACCTTAGGTTCCGTGGCGCCACGGAACCTCAGGTGCCGGCGTCGTTAGCAAGGAACGTTATTAACTAGGTCAGCGCGGCGCCGATTGCGTATCCAATCGTTTCGTCTTTGTCCCCGAATCTTGCTGGTTCCGGATGTTTCCGGCGCGCACACTAAGTGCAACACTCCGCGCAGAATGCTGTGCGGACGTGCCAGTTGCTACGGGGCCGCGCAGGCCATGGCGTCGAAACGGACGTCCTTTCACTCGCAATCGCTGATTAAGCAATCGCTGATTAACAGGATGCAGGACATGCACGCGATCTTCAGGGCGGCCAGGGGACAGCTGCCCAACCAACCAAAACCTCGGATGCCGGCGGCGCGGGGCCGCAGGCGGGCGCGGAAGCCGCTCCGCGCGCTGCTGGCCGCCGTGGTGATGTTCGCCGGTCTGGGGCTGGTGACGTCGGCCGCCGCATCGGCGGCTCCCTACTGCGGGATCACCTGGGGCTCGCTGGCCAAGGCGAACGCTCCGCTAAATACGGGTCCCGGCCAGGATCCGATCACCAACATCCGGGCCGGCCGGCACGCCTGCTTCGACCGCTTGGTGGTAGACGTCGCCGGCGAGGCGCCGCGGTACAACGTCCGCTATGTCCAGGCCGTGACCCAGGACGGGTCCGGCTTCACAGTGCCGCTGCGGGGCGGGGCGTTCCTGCAGATCACGGTCTTTGACCCTGCCTATGACCAGAACGGCAACGCGACGTACAACCCGGCGAACCCGAATGAAGCGGTGAACGTGGCTGGTTTCCAGACCTTCCGCCAGGTGGCATTCGCCGGCAGCTTCGAGGCCGTCACGCAGATCGGCCTGGGCGTGCGCGCCCGGCTGCCGTTCCGGGTGTTCACGCTCGACGGCCCCGGGGAGGGGTCGCGGCTGGTGATCGACGTCGCCCACCGTTGGCAGTAACGTAACCGTACGACGCCGGCCCCCGGGTACCGATTCAACGGCACCAGGGGGCCGGCAGCGTTCTCGCGCTGAACCAGCGGGGCCGGAAGCCGCGGAGGAGCGTCATCCGGCTCAATATCCTGTACATCGGCCGCCGAGTCCACAAGGATGGAAGGAAGCATCGATCTTGGGGGATCGCATGATCACATGGGCACTGTCCCTTTCCGTCCACGCAGTCCCGGCGCCGCCGGGACTGTCCGTTGAAATGCCCAAAGGCCGCCGTGACCGCCGGCTTGGGTAGGCCGGGCACCCGTGCACCGGAGCTGCGCGGCATTCGCCGGGGCAGCTCGGGCGGATGGGTGGCAGCTGGCCTTGCCCCCGCCGTGCTCGCGCTGGGCTGGGCGCTCCTGTACACAAATGCCGCGGCGTGGCCGTCCGGGCCGGATGCGGCCGGACTGATGGAATGGGCCCGTCCGCTGACCCGGATGGCCAGCCATCTGGCGTTCGCGCTGGTGCTGGGAGCGCTGGTCTTCGGAGCACTGCTCCTGCCTGGCAGCCGGCCGGCCGAAGCCCTGACGACGGCCGTGGGCAAAGCGGCGCCCAAACCTGAACCGGAGCCGCCCGAACTGTCGGTGCACCCGGCATTCCGGCGGGTGGTGCACATAGCCGTTGCCGGTTCGGGACTGTGGGTGCTGTCCGCTGCCGTGTCCCTGACCCTCAGCTGTGCCGAGATCGGCCGCTGTGCGGCACCGGGGGACGGGGGTTTCGCGGGAGCGTTCCTCGCCTTCGTCTCTGCGACGGCGCTCGGACAGGGGTGGCTTGGCGTCCTGGTGATCGCCGCTGCCGTGCTGGTGCTGACCTGCGTGGTCCGGGCGCAGGCCGGTTTGGCCGCTGTGGCATTGGTGGCGGCTGCCGGCGTCGTACCGGTATCCCTGATGCGCCATCTGGAGGGCAGCGACCACCATAATGCGGCCACGGACTCGGTGGCCCTGCATATGCTCGGCGCCGGACTGTGGTTCGGCGGGACCATGGTGCTGGCGCTCGTCGCCAGGTTGCTGACGGTCCGCGGGACCGGCGCGCAGCTGCTCGACGTCCAAGGGCAGGCAGCGGTCCTTCGGCGGTTTTCAGCGCTGTCCGGCTCCGCATTCCTGCTGGTCCTGGTCTCCGGCCTTGTCAGCTCGATGATTGACCTGGGCAGCTGGCAGGCGGTGGCGACGCCGTACGGCAGCCTGGTCGGGATCAAGGCCGTGGCCACGCTGGTCCTGGGCGGCATCGGCCTGCTGCACCGCCGGCTCGCGGTGAGCCGGCTGGAACACGGCGGCCGGGCGCCCGTGTGGCGGCTGGTCGCCGTCGAAATCCTCATCCTTGGTGCGGTCAGCGGCGTCTCCGTGGTGCTCTCACGGCTGCCGGCGCCGGTGCCGTCGGTGCCCGATCCGACCATGTCCGCGGCCCGGCGCCTCACCGGCTATGAACTGCCGCCGCCGATCGATGTCGGGCAGCTGTTCACAGTGTGGCGCATCGACTGGATCTGGCTGAGCTTCATCCTGCTGGCCGCAGGCTCCTATCTGTACGGGGTATCCCGCCTGCGCCTGCACGGGCAGACGTGGCCGGCGCACCGGACGGCGAGCTGGCTGGGCGGGCTGGCGGTGCTGTTCTACGTCACGTGCAGCGCGCCCGCTATCTACGGTCCGATCCTGTTCAGCATCAACACCGCTGCCCACCTCACCCTGGCGCTGGTAGTTCCGTTCCTGCTGATCCTGGGTGATCCGCTCCATCTGGTGAGGGCAGTGGCCCCGCCGCGGTCCGACGGCGGCCTGGGGCTGGGCGAGTTCGCCGCCCTGGCCAGCTCCGCGCGGAACCGGTGGCTGGGACATCCGGTGGCGGCTGCCGGGCTGCTGGTCGGTTCCGTTGCCACCTTCTACTACTCGCCCGCGTTCCTGCTCATGCTCGACGGGGACGTGGCCCATGAGCTCGTCCAGGGCTACTTCATCGTGGTGGGCGCCTGCTTCTACTCCTCGCTTCTGGAACGGTCCGCGCGTCCGGAATTCTCCACCGCCTCACGCGGAGTGGTCGCGGCGGTGACCGCTGTGCTGCTGGGAGCGTGGTCCGGCTGGCTGGCCGCATCACCGACCCCCATCCAGTCCGGCTGGTTCACCGCGCTGGGCCGGGACTGGGGCACCAGCCCGCTCGCGGACCAGCATGACACGGCGCTCGCCGTCTGGTTCATCGCCGTGCTGCCGACGCTGATCCTGGCGGCCTGGGTGGGCCTGCGGGAAAAGCCGGGATCTAGCACCCGGGGCGGCGACATGCGCTGAACCACGGAGTGCGAATCCGGAATCCGGCCGGTCCCGCACGGGTCTTCGCGCGTACGATGGTTAAATCACTGGTATCCGGCACGGCGCCGGGGCATAATCAACGAGATAAACAACGGGGCACAAACAGAGGCGGCAGGGGCCGGCCGACCTCCTCGAACGAGAGGTGACCTGTGGTGCGATCCGCAGCCCGAATTTTCGCGTCCGTCCTTCTGTCCGCTGCCGCGTTGGTTGGCGTCGCCCCCGCGGATTCGGCGCCGCCGGGTTCTGCCGCGCCGGATGCCGCTCCGCCGGATTCCGCGGCTGCCGAACGGGCTGGCCGCTATCTGGTCCGGTTCGCACCTGGAACCGACGCAGCCGCCGAGTCCGCGGCCCTGCGCGAGCGGGGCGTCGACGTGATCCGGACGTTCTCCGTCGCAGTATCCGCCGCCGTCGTGACCGCCACTGAAGCCCAGGCTGCGGAGCTTTCCCGCGCACCAGGTGTGGCCGCCGTCGAACCCGATGCCCCGGTGCATACCACCGCAACGCAGCAGCCGGCGCCGTGGGGGCTCGACCGCCTTGACCAGCGCACGCTGCCGCTGTCCGGCTCCTACACGGCGCCGTCCACCGGGGCCGGCGTGAGCGCCTACGTGATGGACACCGGAGTGCTGGCCTCCCATGCCGAATTCGGCGGACGGGTGGCCGAGGGCTTCACCGTGTTCGCGGACGGACGGGGATCCGCGGACTGCAACGGGCACGGTACGCATACCGCCGGCATCATCGCCGGCTCCACCTACGGGGTGGCCAAGGAAGCGACCATCGTGCCGGTCCGGGTGCTGGACTGCGCCGGGTTCGCCCTGGAATCGGAGATCGTCGCGGGGCTGGAATGGATCGCCGCCGACCACGCCGCCGGGGTTCCCGCCGTGATGAACCTGAGCCTGGGCAGCACCACAGCCGAGGGCACCACCGCTGATGCGGCGCTCCAGGGAGTCATCGACGACGGCGTGACCGCGGTCGTGGCCGCCGGCAACGAGGGCAGCGACGCCTGCCGCGTCTCGCCGGCACGGGTGCCGGGCGCCCTGACCGTCGCCGCCATCGACCAGGCCGACCGGCCCGTCGTGTTCTCCAACCACGGACCCTGCGTCGACCTGTGGGCGCCGGGCGAGTCCATCGAGTCGGCGTGGATCCACAGTGACACCGCCACTGCCGTCCTGTCAGGGACATCGATGGCCTCCCCGCATGTGGCCGGTGCGGCGGCAGTGCTGCTGTCCCTCAACCCTGCCGCAACCCCCGCCCAGGTAGCGGAGGCGCTGGCCAGCAACGCCGGCGCCGCCGCGGAACCGTTGCCCGGCGTCTCCGGGCCGCTCGTGCACGTCCCGCCCGGCTTCGCCTGGGCGCCGTAGGCAGGCCGCAGGGCCGGCCTGGACCCGGGTGGTAGGCCCGGCCGCTAGACGGCTTCCGCCAGGGTCATGGCGTACCGGCCCTGGGCGTCGGTCCACTGTCCGACGACGGCCAAATCCGCCGCAGCCAGCTCCGCGGCGATCCGCTCGGGCCGGAACTTGGCCGAGATCTCTGTCCGCAGGTCCTCGCCCTCGGCGAAGTCGACCACCAGGTCCACGCCGGGAATGCGGACCTGCATGGGGCGGGTGGCCCGCAGCCGCATCTCGATCCATTCCAGTTCCGGCCGCCATACCGCCACGTGCTCGAAGGCCTCGACCTCGAAGTCTGCACCCAGTTCCCGGTTGAGCACGCGCAGCACATTCCGGTTGAAGTCCGCCGTGACGCCGGCGGCGTCGTCATAGGCCGGAACCAGCACCTCCGGCGGCTTGACCAGGTCCGTGCCGATCAGCAGGGTGCCGCCGTCGGATCCCAGCAGCCGCCGGATATTACGCAGGAAACCGGACCGGGCGTCCGGTTCCATGTTCCCGATGGTGCCGCCGAGGAAGGCGATCATGCGGCGGCCTTCGTGCGGGAGCACCTGCAGCTGGGTCTCGAAGTCGGCGGCCACGGGATTCAGCTCGAGGTCGGGGAAAAGCTCCGCGAGCTCCGCGCCGGCGCCGATCAGTGCGCTGTCGCTGACATCAACGGCGATATAGCGCTCCAGTGCGCCCGCCTGATCCAGCGCCCGCAGCAGCAGCGGCGTCTTCCGTGAGGAACCGGAACCCAACTCGATCAGCGTCTCGGCAGGGCAGGCTGCCGCCATTTCCCCGGCATACTGCTCCAGGACCTCGCGCTCGGCACGGGTGGGGTAGTACTCCGGCAGCTCCGTGATCTGCTCGAAGAGCTCGCTGCCCCGCTGGTCGTAGAACCACTTGGGCGGCAGCGTCTTCTCCGCCTTCGTGAGCCCGGCGCGGACGTCCGCGCGCAGGCTTTTCTCCAGGTGGTGCGGGGGCAGGTAATGCGCGATCTCGAGTTCCACTGGCAGCGTCATGGTACGGAGGGTTCCTTCCTGGCGGTGAGCATCGGTGCGGATGTCGCGTCGGACCCGGCGGGTCCGTTGGTGAGGCGGAGCGGGCGCACGTCCACGGTGTCCCGGGTGGCAGTGAGCACCGACAAGTCGGGCACCTCGTGCCAGCCAGATGTGTCGTCGGACGGTTCGCTGGCCACAATGGTCCCTTCGGAACCGGTGCGCCAGAACAGCGTGTCCCCGGCGGCGGTGGCGGCGATGGTGGCGCCGTCGGTCAGCAGCAGGTTGAGCCGGCCGGTGGTGGCGGCCAGCACATCGGCCACGGTCCGTTCCAGCGCATCGGCCGGGCCGTCGCCGGCGGCCAGGCGTTCCAGCACCAGCGCCCAGACCAGCGCGGAATCCACCTGTGCCTCCAGCGACAGCAGGCGCGACGCCGGCAGGCCCGCGGCCAGCTTTTCCACCCGCTGCGGCCAGCCCTCGAGCCGGCCGTTGTGGCTGAACAGCCACCGGCCGTCGGTGTAGGGTGCAGCGGCGGACTCGTCCTGGGTAGTGCCGATGGTCGCCGAGCGCACGGCGGCCAGCACCGCAGTGCTGGCGGTGACACGTGCGACGTCGGCAAAGGACTTATCCGCCCACATCGGCACCGCGCGCCGGTAGCGGGCAGGCCGCGGATCCCCGGGCGCGTACCAGCCGACGCCGAAGCCGTCCGCGTTGACGGTGCCGAACAGCTGCCGGCGCGGCGCCCAGGACTGGCGCAGCAGCCCGAACTCCGGAGTGAGCAGCAGTTCAGCCAGCGACGTCGGCGGGCCCAGGAAAGCGAGGTGGCGGCACATGGTCAGCGCGCTCCTTCCGGCCCGGAGGCCAGCCCTGCGTATTCAGGCCCCGCGCATTCCGGCCCCGCGTCCCGCGCCGTGCGGAAGCCGGCGAAGATCTGCCGCCGGATGGGGTAGTCCCAGTTGCGGAAGGTGCCCCGGCATGCGGCCGCGTCCACGGCCCAGGAGCCGCCGCGCAGCACCTTGTAGTCCGGTCCGAAGAAGACCTCGCTGTACTCCCGGTAGGGGAAGGCGGCGAAGCCCGGGTACGGCCGGAAATCGCTGGAGACCCACTCCCAGACGTCGCCCATGAGTTGCCGGACGCCCAGGGCGGAGGCACCCTGCGGGTAGGAGCCGGCCGGGGACGGGCGCAGCGCGCTGCCGCCCAGGTTGGCGTGCCGGGGCTGCGGGTCCTCGTCGCCCCAGGGATAGCGCCGGGACCGGTCGGCGGCCGGATCCCAGCGCGCCGCTTTCTCCCACTCGGTTTCGGTGGGCAGCCTACGCCCGGCCCAGCGGGCGTAGGCCTCCGCCTCGTACCAGCACACATGCTGCACCGGCTCATCGTCCGGCACGGTCTCGACGACGCCGAACCGCCGCCGCAGCCAGGTGCCGCCGTCGTCCTTCCAGTATTTGGGCGCTTCCAGATTGGCCTCCATCCGGTGTGCCCAGCCGGCGTCGCTCCACAGCCCGGAGCGGGAGTAGCCGCCGTCGTCCATGAAACTCCGGTAGTCCGCATTGGTGACCGGCAGCGTATCGATCCAGTAGGCCGGGACGTCCACCTGGTGCGCGGGGCGCTCGTTGTCCAGCGCCCACGGTTCCACGGAGGTGCCCATGGTGAAGGGACCGGCCGGCACCAGCGCCTCCCGCGGCAGCCGTCCGGCGTCCGGATCCAGCACCTCGGCGGGCAGAGGAGCGGCCTGCAGTATGGGATCGCCGACGCGCAACTGGTGGGTGGCCAGCATGGTCTCGTCGTGCTGCTGCTCGTGCTGGACGATCATGCCGAAGGCGAAGCCGTTCTCCAGCAGCGGGGAGCCCTCCAGCGGGGTGCGGTCCAGCACGTCCAGCGCCTTGTCCCGCACCTCGGCAAGGTAGCGGCGGGATTCGGCCGGGGAGAGCAGCGGCAGCTCGGGCCGGCTGCTGCGCGAATGCTGGAAGGCGTCATACATGTCGTCGATGTCGCAGCGCAGCGGCTCCCTGCCGCCGACATCGCGCACCAGCCACAGCTCCTCCTGGCTGCCCACATGCGCCAGGTCCCACACCAGCGGGGACATCAGCGGCGAGTGCTGCTTGAGCAGCTCCTGGTCGTCGCAGTCGGTCAGCGCCAGCGTGCGGCGCCGGGCGGCCTCCAGCCGCGCGGCCAGCTGGGCGCGCAGCGCTTCCGGCGCCAAGGCATCCGGGGCGGCGGTTTCGGTGGTCATCGCGGATCCTCCTCGGGCTCCAGCCGGCCGGTGCGGTGCCAGGCTTCCAGCCGCTCGTCCGACGGCGAGCGGCCCTGGGCGGTATAGCGGTCAATGAAGGACTCCACCCGTGTGCGCGTGGCCGGGTCCGCGCCCCTCCTCGGCAGCGCGTCGAGAGCGGCCTCGGCACACACGGCGGCAGCCGCGGCCAGCACGGGATGGCCAAGGCCCTCGCGGGCGGCGGCAGCCAGCGGATCCTCCAGCTGGGTGAGGCACCCGCAGGCTTCGGCGGCCAGGTCCGCCGCGCGCGGATCCTCTACCAGGGCGGGTACGACGGCGGCCGGCACCTCCCAGTCACCGCCGGCCTGGGCGTCGATCACCCGCAGTTCGAGGAAGCCACGCGGGCGGACGGGCGGGAAGAGGGTCGTGAGGTGGTAGTCCAGGTCCTGCCTGGTCGGTCGGCGCGGGCCGTCGCCCCGCAGCCAGGCCCGCATGGTCAGGCCGCGGGGTGCCTGCCAGGATTCAGCCGGGGGACCCGCGTCGTTGGTTCCGGGTGCGTCTGCGGCGGGCGGGATGCAGAGCACCAGCGCGTCGAGGGCGTACCGGGCCCAGTCCACCCGCGGATCATCGGATCCGGCTTCGGGAGCGGCGGTCCGGGTGGGATCGGTGGCCAGCCAGATGGCCTGGCGCTCGCACTGCCAGCCGGTGGGGCGGCCGGCGCGGAAGGGGGAGTTGGCAAACATTGCCACCAGCACCGGGGCCAGGGCGTGCAGCTGCCGCCAGCGTTCAGCGGGGTCGAACCCGGCATCCAGCGAGACCTGCAGCGACGCGGTGGAGCACATCATGGTGCGTCCGGCCTGGCCGGACTGGTCGAAATGGTGCTGCATGGCAGCGTAGCGCGGCAGGTACAGAGTGCGCACGGGCGGCCGGTGCGGATCCAGGGCCAGACCACCGGCACGCAGGCCGGCGGCGGCCAGCCGGGCGTCCGCCGCGGCGAGGTCACGGCGGGTGGAGCCGATGAGCGCGGGCAGGTCCGGGGCGCAGGCCGAACTGACCTCCAGCTGGCCGCCGGGTTCGAAGGTGATGCGTCCGCCGCCCGGAAGCGGGCGGTCGGACGGTGCCACGGCATCCCGCACGGCAGCCACCGGGACGGGGAGTGCGGGATCGGCACGGTCATGGATGGTCCGTTCCACCTCGATGCCCAGGGCTCCGGGCGGGCCGGTTTTGAAACAGACGGACGCCACATAGATTTCCGCCTCGTCCTCGGACAGGGGAAGGGAACCCTGGCCGGTGTGCACGGACGATGTCATTGATCCCCCCTTCCGGTAGCGGGCGTCGCGCCCTGCCAGTGAAACAGCGGCCGGACGGGCTTGTCAACGGATCCGCAACGATCCGCAATGAGCGCACGGCGGTCCCTGTGCAGTGCGAGAATTGGCACGGAGAAGGAGGGCAGACATGGAACGGCTCCGGATTGGCGCCCGGCTCATTCTTCCGGCAGTCTGGCTGGGACTCATCATCGGCATCTCGCTGATCGAAGCTCCGCTGAAGTTCCAGGCCCCGGGCATCATCATTCCGCTGGGCCTGGGAATCGGGCGGCTGGTCTTCACGGCGATGAACATCGTGGAACTGGTCATTGCCGCACTGTTGACGCTGGCCTGCCTCAGGCCGGGGACGGACCGCGGCTTCTGGCGGCTGGTCGGCGCATGCTGGGCCGTGCTCCTGGCGAAGGTTGCCGTGATCCGGCCGCTGCTGAACCGGCGCACCGACGCGGTGATCGCTGGCACCGACGACGGCGGATCCGCCCTCCACTACTTCTATATCGCCGCGGACGGGATCCTCATCATCCTGCTGGTGCTGATGCTGGCCGCCGCAGCCCGGCGCTGGCTGGCGACCGCCGTCGGAAAATAACGTCCCCGGAATCAGCCGCTGGGGGTGCCGCCGGGAGCGCAGGTGGCGGCCCGGTTCAGCAGCAGCGTCCGCTCGCGCTGGTTCTGCGTGAGTCCGGCCGCCCGCGTGAATTCCGCGCGCGCTTCTTCCAGGCGTCCGAGCTTGTGCAGCAGGTCGGCCCGCACGCTCGGCAGCAAATGGTAGTTCGCCAGCTGGCCCTGCTCCACCAGCCGTTCCACGACTTCCAGCCCGGCTTCCGGCCCGTAGGCCATCGACAGCGCCACGGCGCGGTTGAGCTCCACCACCGGTGAGGGCATGAGCTGAGCCAGGGCATCGTAGACGGCGGCGATGCGGTGCCAGTCCGTGTCCGGACCGGTCGCCGCGCGGGCGTGGCAGGCGGCGATCTCCGCCTGCAGCTGGTAAGGCCCTGCACCGCGCCCCAGCCCCCTGGCCCGGTCCAGCGCGGCCAGCCCGCGGCCGATCAGCAGCCGGTTCCAGCGCCGCCGGTCCTGGTCCAGCAGCAGCACCGGTTCGCCGGACGCGTCGGTCCGGGCGCCCAGCCGCGAGGCCTGGATTTCCATCAATGCCGCCAGCCCGTGGATTTCCGGTTCGGCCGGCACCAGTTCTGCGAGCATCCGGCCCAGCCGCAGCGCTTCCTGACAGAGTTCCGGGCGCGTCCAGCGCTCGCCGGACGTCGCCGTGTAACCCTCGTTGAAAATCAGGTAGATCACGGCCAGGACCGCACCCAGCCTTTCGGGAAGCTCCCGGCCGGCCGGGACTTCGAAGGGTACCCGGGCGGCAGACAGGGTCCGCTTGGCCCGGACGATCCGCTGGGCGACCGTCGGCACCGGCACCAGGTAGGCGCGGGCGATCTCCTCGGTGGACAGGCCGCCGACCAGCCGCAGGGTCAGCGCCACCTGCGCCTGCCGGGACAACACCGGGTGGCAGGCCACGAAGACCAGCCGCAGCACGTCGTCGTCCACCGGATTGTCCAGCAGCTCCGGATCCGGCTCTCCGGAAATGGGAACGGCGGACCGTTCGCAGGCCATCTGCCGGTACTTGCCGTCCAGCCGCTCCTGGCGGCGCCAGTGGTCCACTGCCCGGCGCTTGGCCACTGCCGTCAGCCAGGCACCCGGATTGTGCGGGATGCCCCGCTCCGGCCACTGTTCCAGGGCCTCGACGACGGCGTCCTGGGCGAGTTCCTCGGCCAGGTCTACGCTGCCGACCGTCCGCACCAGGGCAGCAATGACACGGGCGGATTCGATCCGCCACACCGCGTCCACGGTGCGGCGGATCGAATCCGGTGCGGTCATGGGCGGGCTGTCAGGAGGTGGGGGCCTCGTGTTCCGCGCGCCACTGGACTTCCTTCTGGATGTATTCGTTGTCCTGGTCGAACTCCGAGACGTCGAAGACCTGGCGGACTTCGATCTGGCCGGTCTGCAGCGGCACCCGGCGGGCCCACTCGACCGCTTCCTCCTTGGATGCGGCCTGGATGATCCAGAAACCCGCGATCAGTTCCTTGGCCTCGGTGAACGGACCGTCCGTGACCGTCCGGGCGTCGCCGGAGAACTCCACCCGCGCGCCCTCGGAGCTGGGGTGCAGCCCCTCGCCCGCAAGCATGACGCCGGCCTTGATCAGTTCATCGTTGTAGCGGCCCATCGCGTTCAGTTCTTCATCGGTGGGCATCCGGCCGGACTCGGTGTCGGCGTCGGACTTGAGCAGCATCATGTACTTCATGGTCGGTCTCCTGTAGGGGTTTTGAACCGAAGCGCATTTCGCTTCATACCCTAGCGTCGAATGGGCTGGTACGGGATCGACAGCGTGCGGGAAGTTTTTTGGGTCACGTGCCCGGACTGACGGTGGCCACGGTGGTCGCCGAGCAAGTTCAGATAGCTGAGAGGTTCGTCCGACGACTGACGGCTCCCTATTGCCTCATTGCAATACCTCCGGGAAGACTGATTCGTTGCCTCATTTGAATTTCTCCGGATGAGGTCATGGCCGGGAGTGCATCATGGGTGGG
>NZ_JBNHIC010000013.1:0-102022 GCF_059092905.1 Arthrobacter sp. B0427-1-12
TCCCCCTGCGTTCCCTCCGCCCCTCCTTCGGTTTTGACCTTGTTTCTCTTTCTCCATGTCTTTCGTTCCCTCTCGTGGGAGAGCTCGGACGAACCATTGGGGGGGGCCGCCGAACCCCCCCACCCGACAGTTTACTTACCGGCGGCCGAAGGCATTCTTGATCAGGATGTCCTGCTCGACGGCATGGCGCTTGGCCGAACCGGTAGACGTGGCGGCCGATGCCGGACGCGAAACCAGGCGCAGCCCGCGGTCGAGGTGTTCCGGCAGGTTCAGGCCGATGAACGGCCACGGACCCTGGTTGGCCGGCTCATCCTGTGCCCAGACGATCTCCGCATTCGGGTACTTGGCCACCGCGGACCTGATTTCCTCCACCGGCAGCGGGTACAGCTGCTCGACGCGGACCAGCGCAGTGCGGGTATCTCCGGTCTTCTGGCGGGCGGCCAGCAGGTCGTAGTAGAGACGCCCCGAAACCAGCAGCACGCGCTCCACCTCGCTGGCATTGAGCTCCTGAGTGTCGGGAATGACGGTCTGGAATGTGCCCTGGGTGAAGTCCTCGACGGCGGAGGCCGCCGCCTTCAGCCGCAGCAGCTGCTTCGGTGTGAAGACGATCAGCGGCTTGCGCGGACGGCTGTAGGCCTGGCGACGAAGCAGGTGGAAGTGCGACGCCGGCGTGGTCGGGTTGGCAACAATCATGTTCTCTTCGGCGCACATCTGCAGATAGCGTTCAATGCGCGCTGAGGAGTGGTCGGGACCCTGGCCCTCGTAACCGTGCGGCAGCAGCAACACCAGCGAGGAGCGCTGGCCCCACTTCTGCTCGGCGGAGGAAATGAATTCGTCCACGACTGTCTGCGCGCCGTTGGCGAAGTCACCGAACTGCGCTTCCCACAGGACCAGGGCATCCGGACGCTCCACCGAGTAGCCGTATTCGAAGCCCATGGCCGCGTATTCGGAGAGCAGGGAATCGTAAATCCACAGCTTCGCCTGGTCCTCCGCCAGCTCGGACAACGGCATCCACTCGTCCCCGGTGGCACGGTCATGGAAGACCGCGTGCCGCTGGACAAAGGTGCCGCGGCGGGAGTCCTGGCCGGCGAGCCGGACCGGGACACCCTCCATCAGCAGCGAGCCGAAGGCTGCGATCTCGCCGAAGCCCCAGTCGATGCCGCCTTCACGCGACATCAGTTCGCGCTTCTCCAGCAGTGCCTTGAGCTTGGGATGGACGGTGAAGCCTTCCGGGATGCTGACATGCGCCTTGCCGATGTGTGCCAGGGTCTGGGCGGCGATGGCGGTGCTGGACGGAACTCCAACGCCGCTGTCCGCCTGCTGGGCCATGGGGCGTTCGAGGTCGGAGATGGCCGCGGAGTCCTTCGTAACGATCGGGATCGGTGACGTCTGGGCGGCGTGGGTTTCGGCGAAAACGCGCTCCAGCCGTTCCTGGTAGTCGCGCAGCGCCTGGTCCGCTTCCTCCTGGCTGATGTCACCGCGGCCCACGAGGGCTTCGGTGTACAGCTTGCGGACGGAACGCTTGGCCTCGATCAGGTTGTACATCATCGGCTGGGTCATCGAGGGATCGTCGCCCTCGTTGTGGCCCCGGCGGCGGTAGCAGACCATGTCGATGACGACGTCCTTGTTGAACCGCTGGCGGTACTGGAAGGCCAGCTGTGCCACGCGGACCACGGCCTCCGGGTCATCGCCGTTGACGTGGAAGATCGGTGCCTGGACCATCTTGGCGACGTCGGTTGAGTACACGGAGGAGCGGGAGGCATGCGGCGAAGTGGTGAAGCCAACCTGGTTGTTGACGACCACGTGGATGGTGCCGCCCGTGCGGTAGCCGCGCAGCTGGGACAGGTTCAGTGTCTCGGCGACAACGCCCTGCCCGGCGAAGGCAGCGTCGCCGTGGACCAGGATCGGCAGCACGGGGAAGCTGTCACCTTGGTCGAGGCGGTCCTGCTTGGCGCGGACGATGCCTTCAAGCACGGAGTCCACGGCCTCGAGGTGGGAGGGGTTGGCGGCCAGGTAGACCTTGGTCTCATTGCCGTTGTCCGAGGTGAAGGTGCCTTCGGTTCCGAGGTGGTACTTCACGTCGCCGGAGCCCTGGACACTGCGGGGATCCTGGGTGCCCTCGAACTCGCGGAAGACCTGCGCGTAGGTCTTTCCCGCGATGTTGGTCAGCACGTTCAGGCGGCCGCGGTGGGCCATGCCGATCGCTACCTCGTCCAGGCCGTGGTCCGCGGCATCGGAAATGACCGTGTCCAGCAGCGGGATCAGTGACTCGCCGCCTTCCAGGCTGAAGCGCTTCTGGCCCACGAACTTGGTCTGCAGGAAGGTCTCGAAGGCCTCAGCCGCATTCAGCTTGCTGAGAACGCGCAGCTGCTCTTCGCGGGTGGGCTTGGAATACGGGTGTTCCAGCTGTTCCTGGAACCACTGCCGTTCCTCCGGGTCCTGGATGTGCATGTATTCGAAGCCGGTGGTGCGGCAGTAGGCGTCACGCAGCACGCCCAGGGTGTCGCGCAGCTTGAGGGTGGGCTTGCCGCCGAAGCCGCCGGTCGGCCACTCGCGCTCCAGGTCCCACAGCGTCAGGCCGTAGGTCTTGATGTCCAGGTCGGCGTGCTTGCGCTGGACGTATTCCAGCGGGTTGGTGTCCGCCATCAGGTGGCCGCGCACACGGTAGGCATGGATCAGCTGCTGGATCCGTGCGATCTTGTTGATCTCGGAGCTCGGATCGATCTGGTTGTCGACCGCCCAGCGGACCGGCTCGTAGGGGATCCGCAGCGATTCGAAGATTTCGTCGTAGAAGCCCTGCTCGCCCAGCAGCAGCTGGTGGACAAGCTTCAGGAATTCGCCGGACCCGGCACCCTGGATGACCCGGTGGTCGTAGGTGGACGTCAGCGTAATGATCTTGCTGATGGCCTGCAGGGCCAGCGTCTTTTCGCTGGCGCCCTGGAACGGGGCAGGGTACTCGAGTGCGCCGACGCCGATGATGCAGGCCTGGCCCTTGGACAGCCGCGGCACGGAGTGGTTGGTGCCGATGCCGCCGGGGTTGGTCAGCGAGATCGTGGTACCGGCGTAGTCGTCCGCACTGAGCTTGCCGGCACGGGCCTTCTTGACCAGGTCTTCGTAGGCATGCCAGAACTCCGAGAAGTTCAGGGTTTCTGCCTTCTTGACGTTCGGCACCACCAGCAGGCGGGTGCCGTCAGGCTTGGGCATGTCGATGGCCAGGCCGAAGTTCACGTGTGCCGGCTGGACGGCAACCGGCTTGCCGTCCACCTCGTCGTAGTACACGTTCTGGGACGGGAACTGGGACGCGGCACGGATGACGGCGTAGCCGATCAGGTGCGTGAAGGAGACCTTGCCTCCGCGGGCCCGGGCCAGGTGGTTGTTGATGACCACCCGGTTGTCGATCAGCAGCTTGGCCGGGACCGCCCGGACAGTGGTGGCGGTAGGAACCGTGAGGCTGGCATCCATGTTGGTCGCGATCGCCTTGGCGGGTCCACGCAGCACCGTGACCTTGTCCTCTTCCGCGGCAGCGGTGCTCGGCGCGGACTTGGGCAGCTGCGCCGGAATGGCCTGCGCGGTCGGCTGTGTGACCGGCGACGGCTTGGCGGCGGCCTTCGGTTCCGCCGCCTTGGCTTCGGCCGGCTGCTGTTCCGACGGTACCGGCTTCTTTGCCGGTGCTGCGGTGCCAGTGGACTCACCGGATGCTTCCGGCGTGGTGGTTTCCGTCCGGACGACCGGCAGCTGCCGGGTTACAGGACCGGCGCCGCGCTGCTGCGCTGCAGCTTCTGCGGTCTGCCGGTTGTTCGCGGGGGTGCCGGCGTCGGCGCCGTAGGATTCGAAAATGCTCCACCACTTCTTGTCGACGGAGTTCTTGTCCCGCAGGAACTGCTCGTACAGCTCGTCGACGAGCCATTCATTGCCGCCGAATTCGTCGGGTAGACGGTGGGTGGGTTGCTCTGGCACTTGTTATACGCCTCTTCCATGAGTTGCCGATTGCCCTGGTGCACCTTGCCCGAACGCCGCTGGATACGGCGCTGCCGCCGGGGATGCGGGTGCGGCCTATACATCTATTTAGACCTTTTGCCAGTCTAGTGATACATCCACGCCGGTAGCCAATCTTCGCGGCTAAATTGCGTCACACGCCACACTGCGTCCATATTGGCTGCGTAGACTCCCCATGCAGCCAACCGCCAGGAGCATTAAATGCGCTTCATCAACGAGCCAACGACGGACCTGACGTATGCTGATGTGTTCCTTGTGCCCACTAATTCCGATGTCGTTTCCCGGCTCGACGTCGACCTGGCCAGCGACGACGGCACCGGCACGACGATTCCGCTGGTGGTGGCGAACATGACGGCCGTGACCGGCAGGCGCATGGTGGAGACCGTGGCCCGCCGCGGCGGTCTGGCGGTCCTGCCGCAGGACGTGCCGCTGGAGGTCCTCCGGGAGGTCGCGCAGTGGGTCAAGGCCCGCCACCCGCTCTATGAAACGCCGCTGAAGCTGCTGGCGGAGGATACCGTCATCGACGCCATGCACCTGATGTATAAGCGCGCCCACGGTGCCGTGACGATCGTGGACCCCGCCGGCCATTGCATCGGCGTCGTCCGGCCTGCCGACTGCGAAGGCGTGGACCACTTTGCTTCGCTCGGCTCGGTGATGCACGCCGATCCGCTGACGCTCGATGCCGGCCAATTCGACGGCGGCGACCTCCAGGGTGCGCTGCAAACCGCTTTCGCCCGGCTGGACGCAGCCGGAACCCACTATGCGCCGGTGCTCCGGAACGGACTGCTCGAAGGCGTGCTCACCCGCTCCGGGGTCCTGCGCTCCACGATCTACCGTCCGGCACTGGACGGCCAGGGAAGCCTGAAGGTGGCGGCCGCCGTCGGAATCAATGGCGACGTTGCTGCCAGGGCAGCCGCGCTGCTGGAAGCCGGCATCGACGTCCTGGTCGTTGACACCGCCCACGGACATCAGCGGAAGATGATCGAAGCCCTCAAAGCCGTGCGCTCGCTGGAGCCTCGGGTGCCGATCGTGGCGGGCAATGTCGTCAGCGCCGAAGGTGTCCGGGACCTGATAGAGGCAGGCGCGGACATCATTAAGGTCGGAGTCGGTCCCGGGGCCATGTGCACCACCCGGATGATGACGGCGGTCGGGCGGCCGCAGTTCTCGGCGGTGCATGAATGCGCCCAGGCAGCACGGGAACTGGGCGCCAGCGTCTGGGCCGACGGCGGCGTGCGCTATCCGCGGGACGTGGCGCTGGCGCTCGCCGCCGGGGCCAGCCAGGTGATGATCGGTTCCTGGTTCGCCGGCACCTACGAAAGCCCCGGGGATCTGCACACGGACAGTGCGGGGCGCCACTACAAGGAGAGCTTCGGCATGGCCTCCGCCCGTGCGGTGCAGTACCGGACCCAGACCGAAGGGGCCTTCGACCGGGCACGCAAAGGTCTGTTCGAGGAAGGGATTTCGACGTCGAAGATGTACCTGGATCCGGCTCGTCCGGGTGTCGAGGACCTGATCGACCTGATCACTTCCGGGCTGCGCAGTTCCATGACCTATGCCGGCGCGGCCGATCTGGCCGAATTCCGTGAACGGGCCATCGTCGGCGTGCAGTCGGCGGCCGGCTATGAGGAAGGCCGTCCGCTGCCGCAGGGCTGGTAGGACCCACCCGGGCGGGGGCGGACCGCGGCGCTCCTGTAAAATAGTGAGCCTATGGACAGTAAATCCAGGTGCCGGCGGCGGCCGACGGTCCGCACCACATCCGCCCGCCTCGCCGGCAAGCCCCGAACACGTGCCCATCGTACTTCCGGCGCCGCGATGCCCAGCGGCGCTGACCACCCTCCGCCGGGAACGGCACCGGCTGCGGCGGGGACGGTGAACAGCTGAATGGAATGGCTGTTCCTCGTTTTCGGACTGCTGCTCATTCTGGGGACCGGCTTCTTCGTTGCCGTGGAGTTCTCGCTGGTCGCACTGGATCCGCCCACAGTGCAGCGGGCCGTCGACGACGGCGACAAGGCCGCCGAACCGCTGCTGCGGTGCCTGAAGAGCCTGTCCACCCAGTTGTCCAGCTGCCAGCTGGGCATCACCATGACAACCCTGCTGACCGGCTATGTCATGGAGCCTTCGGTCGGCCGGCTGCTGCAGGGTCCGATGCGGCAGCTGGGGCTGCCGGAAGCGGTGGCCTCGTCCGTCTCCCTGGTGGCGGCCATGGTGTTGGCCACCCTGTTGTCGATGCTGATCGGCGAACTGGTTCCCAAGAACATGTCGATCGCCATGCCGATGGCGGTCGGCAAGGCGCTGGCACGTCCGCAGCTGGTCTTCACCGCCGTGTTCAAGCCGGTCATCCTGCTGCTCAACGGATTCTCGAACCGCATCCTGCACCTGTTCGGCCTTGAAGCCAAGGAGGAAATCTCCGGCGCGCGGACTCCGGCCGAGCTGTCCTCGCTGGTGCGGCGGTCGGCGGAAATGGGCACGCTCGACGCCGGTACCGCCAACTTTGTCTCCCGCACCCTCCGGTTCTCCGAGCGTACGGCCGCCGATGTGATGACGCCGCGCATCCGGCTGGAGACCATCGAATCGGACCAGTCGCTCGAGGAAGTCATCGATGCGGCCCGGCGGACCGGCTATTCGCGTTTTCCCGTCATCGGCGATTCTCCGGACGACATCCGCGGCGTGGTGCACGTCAAGAAGGCCGTCGCCGTGCCGCGGGCCAAGCGCGCTGAACTGGCGGCCGCCACGATCATGAGCGAGGTGCTCCGGGTGCCCGAGACAGTGCATCTGGATTCCCTGCTGACGGAACTGCGGGACGCGAACCTGCAACTCGCCGTCGTGCTTGATGAATACGGCGGCACCGCCGGCGTCGCCACGCTGGAAGACCTGGTGGAGGAGATTGTCGGGGAGGTTTCCGATGAACACGACCGGGTCAAGCCCGGCGTCCTGCAAAGCGCCGAAGGCAACTGGTATTTCCCGGGCCTCATGCGCCCCGACGAGGTGACCGAACAGATTCCCCTGCTGGCCGTTCCGGACGAGTCCAGCTACGAGACCGTAGGCGGATTCATCATGGCCGAACTAGGCCGGATCGCCGAGGTGGGGGACCGGGTACAGGTGCACGGCGGGCTCCTGGAAGTCGAACGCATGGAGGGCCGCCGGGTGGACCGCGTGCGCTTCATCCCGCAGGAGCAGCAATCCGGGGACGCCGGGCAGCCGGACGACGGCGGCAGGCCGGGTGCCGTCGACGGCCCGCCTGCGGGCATGGGCGCCGGGGGAGGTGCGCGCTGATGGACCTCAGCGGAATTTTCTGGCTGGTTATCCTGCTGCTGGGCAACGCGTTCTTCGTCGGCGCGGAGTTTGCTGTGATGGGCGCACGGCGCAGCCAGATCGAACCGCTGGCGGAAACTGGATCCAAGCGCGCGAAGACCGCGCTGTGGGCGATGGAACATGTGTCGCTCATGCTCGCGTGCGCCCAGCTGGGCATCACCGTCTGCTCCATCCTGATCCTCAATGTCTCGGAGCCGGCGATCCACCATCTGCTGGCGATTCCGCTCGAGTCAGTGGGCGTGCCCCACGAGGCAGCCGACACGGCGGCCTTCGTCCTGGCACTGCTGATAGTGACGTTCCTGCATGTGACGCTCGGCGAGATGGTGCCGAAGAACATCTCCGTTTCGGCCGCGGACAAGGCCGCGCTGCTGCTGGCCGCGCCGCTTGTGTGGGTTGCCAGGCTGGTCAAGCCGGTCATCGTGAGCCTGAACTGGAGCGCCAACCACATTCTGCGGGCCATGAAGATCGAGCCCAAGGACGAGGTCACTTCCACCTACACGCTCGAGCAGGTCCAGTCGATCGTGGCAGAGTCGACCAGGCACGGCCTGGTGACGGACGAGACGGGCCTGATCTCCGGGGCGCTGGAATTCTCCGAGTACACCGCCGGCGGCACCATGGTGCCACGGGAGCAACTGGTCACGCTGGGCACGGGTACGACGCCGGAGCAGTTCGAGCGGGCGGTGGGCCGGACCGGATTTTCGCGCTTCGTGCTGGCCGACGAGCAGGACAACCTGACCGGCTACCTGCACCTGAAGGACGTCATGACGATCTCCCAGGAGCAGTACTCGCAGCCAATACCCGAGGGCAAGGTGCGGACGCTGGCGAACCTGCGGCTGGACGATGAGATCGAGGATGCGCTGGCCGTCATGCAGCGGACCGGCTCCCACCTCGGCCGCGTCATCGGTGCCAACGGCGTCACGAAGGGCGTGCTCTTCCTGGAGGATGTCCTGGAACTCCTGGTCGGGGAGATCCGGGATGTCACTCAGGCACAAGGCATCCGCCGGCTCGGCGGCGAAGCCACCGAAAGCTGACATGGCTCGTGGGTGCCTGCTTCCGAGCGGCAGCATGACCAGGTTCACCGCCCGAGTGTAATGCGAATGATTCCTGTTTGCGGTAGAGTAATCCGTCGTCAACCATCGAATTCCACCCCACAGATTGAGGACCCATGCCCCATTTCCGCCTCCCTGCCGCCGCGGCCGGTGCTGCCGCACTGATCTTGGTGCTTTCGGCGTGTGCCCAGCCTGCAGCCAGCGACGGGCAGGACGGTAGCGGCGACGGGCGGATCCAGGTGGTCGCGTCGACCAATATCTACGGCGACATCGCCGGCGCCATCGGCGGGGCCGCCGTGGAGGTGACTCCGATCATCAGCCGGATCAGCCAGGACCCGCACTCCTATGAAGCCACCGCGCAGGACAAACTTGCCCTGTCCAAGGCGGACCTGGTAATCGAAAACGGCGGCGGGTATGACAGCTTCATGCACGTGCTCATCGACGATCTGGGCATCGACCATGACAACGTGGTCACCGCCGTCGAGGTCGCCGGACTGGACATCGAGGCGCAGCATAGCGGCGACGAGGCAGGCCAGGCCGAGGCAGGTGAGGCCGGGGCCCATGCCGGACACGACCATGCCGTGAATGAACATGTCTGGTACGACCTTGCCGCTGTGTCGGACATCGCCGATGACATCGCTGGGAAGCTGGGCAGGCTGGACAGCGCACAGGCGGACACCTTCGCCGCCAACGCCGAGCAGTTCACCTCCCGCCTGGACGGCCTGCAGGCGAGGTTGGACGAGGTCGCGGCCCGCGCCGCCGGAACCAGTGTGGGAGCCACCGATCCCGTGGCCGGCTACCTCCTCGAAGCAGCCGGACTGGAAAACGCCACGCCGCCGGAGTTCGCCCAGGCGGTGGAGGAAGAATCAGATGCTCCGCCTCTGGCCCTGCAGGAGATGCAGGGCCTGGTGCGGTCGAAGTCGATCGCTTTCCTGGCCTACAACGAACAGACCGAGGGGCCGCAGGCCGAGTCGATCCGCGCGATCGCCGAGGAGGCAGGCGTGCCCGTGCTCAACTTCACCGAGACGTTGCCGGACGGCATGGCATTCATTGAGTGGATGACCGGCAACGTCGAGGCGATCGACGCCACCTTGGGCAGCAGGTGAGCATGCCCGGGCCCGTGGTGAGCCTCAAAGAGGCCTCGCTGTCCTTCGGCACCAGGGTATTGTGGCATGACCTGGACCTGGACATCCATCCCGGGGAGTTTTTTGCCGTGCTGGGACCCAACGGCTCGGGGAAGACCAGCTTCCTGAAAGTGCTGCTGGGCCTGCAGCCTCTGACCAGCGGCAGTGCAGCGGTCGGAAACAGGCCCGTGGTCCGCGGCAGCCGCGACATCGGCTATATCCCGCAGCAGAAGTCATTTCCGCCGGGGACTCCGCTGCGCGCCAGGGACCTGGTGGGAATGGGGCTGGACGGCCACCGCTGGGGCATGCGGCTGAACAGCCGGGCCTACAACCGGAAAGTGGACGAGTTGCTCGAGCTCGTCGGAGCCACCGGCTACGCCGAGGCCCCGGTGGGCCAGCTCTCCGGGGGTGAGCAGCAGCGCCTCCGCGCCGCCCAGGCGCTGGCGGACAATCCGAAAGTCCTGCTGTGCGACGAACCGTTGCTCTCACTGGACCTGCACCATCAGCAGGCGGTCAGCTCGCTGGTGAACCGCCAGTGCCGGGAGAACAACAGCGCCGTCGTTTTCGTCACCCATGAGATCAACCCGATCATCGACTACGTCGACCGTGTCCTCTACCTTGCCGGCGGCCGTTTCCGGGTCGGAACCCCGCAGGAAGTGATGACAACCGAGGTCCTGTCCGATATGTACGGCAGCCATGTGGAGGTCATCCACAACGAAGGCCGGATCATTGTCGTGGGCCTGCCGGACGCCACAACGCACCATCATGCGGAGGAGTCCTGAGCATGGATTTCACTGATTTCCTGAACGCGGTCTTCAACTTCGACAACTACGCAGAGCTGCTCCCACTGGTCCGCAACAGCATCATCGCCGGCGCAGTGCTGGGTGTCCTCGGCGGGCTCATCGGCACCTTCGTCATGATGCGCGACCTGGCCTTCGCCGTGCACGGCATCGCTGAGCTTTCCTTTGCCGGCGCCGCATTCGCCCTGCTGATCGGTGCCAACGTGGTCTTCGGATCCCTGGCGGGCTCCGTGGTTGCCGCGCTGATCCTTGGACTCATGGGCATCCGGGCAAGGGACAGGAATTCGATCATCGGTGTGATCATGCCCTTCGGCCTGGGGCTGGGCATCCTGTTCCTGTCCTTGTATGAAGGCCGTTCGGCCAACAAGTTCGGTCTGCTGACCGGGCAGATCGTGTCCGTCGATACGGTCCAGCTGAATCTGCTGGCGGGGACCGCTGTCGTCGTCATTGCAGCACTGGCGCTCATCTGGCGTCCGCTGACGTTCGCCAGCGCGGATCCCGACCTGGCGGAAGCGCGCGGCGTCCCGGTACGCGGGCTGAGCATCATCTTCATGCTCCTGCTGGGCCTGTCCGTGGCGCTGTCCATCCAGGTAGTGGGCGCCCTTCTGGTGCTGGCCCTGCTGATCACCCCTGCGGCCGCGGCGCTGCAGGTCACGTCTTCGCCCCGGCTGGTGGTGCTGCTGAGCGTCCTGTTCGCGGTCACGTCCGTCGTCGGCGGCATCCTGGTGGCGCTCGGCGGCCGGATTCCGATCAGCCCCTACGTGACGACGATTTCCTTCCTCATCTACGCGGCATGCCGCCTGCTCGCGGCCCGGAGGCGGAAGCGCGGCACCGCCGGTCACCGGCTCCAGGGTCACCGGCTCCAGGTTCAGGCGCCGGCGGAACACTCCGGGCAGAGGCCGTAGATCTCCACCGTGTGGGCCACCTGCGTGTAACCGTTTTCCTCGGCGACCCGCGACGCCCATTTCTCCAC
The DNA here is from genome assembly GCF_059092905.1 of Arthrobacter sp. B0427-1-12. Lineage (NCBI taxonomy): Bacteria > Bacillati > Actinomycetota > Actinomycetes > Micrococcales > Micrococcaceae > Arthrobacter > Arthrobacter sp. B0427-1-12. Next base: position 11,255 of record NZ_JBNHIC010000013.1, read on the forward strand.
GGCCGGGGCTTCGATTTCCACTGCCTTGCCGCAGTTCCGGCACAGCAGGTGGTGATGGTGGTGCTCCGCTGCGCAGCGCCGGTAGACCGCTTCACCCTCGCCGTTCCGGAGCACATCGACCAGGCCGTCGTCCGCCATCGACTGCAGGATCCGGTAGACCGTGGCCAGGGAGACTGATTCGCCCTTGTCATGGAGCAGGCGGTAAAGCTCCTGGGTACTGACAAAATCGGTCAGCGCGTCCAGTGCGTTGCCCACCGCCAGTCGTTGCCGGGTCATCCGCTGCTCGGAGCCGCGGCGGGCGGCTAACGGTGGCCTGGCGGAGGCTTCGGAGGACATGCCGCGGTACTTCTCCCTGGCAGGCGGACGGTAGGTTGACGGTCCAGGCGGACGGTTTTGGATTGTGTCCCAGCCTACCAGCGTTCCTTATCCCCGGCCGGATGTGGCGCGGCCCGGGGTAGTCTGGGACGCATGAAGCTCACCAAGTTCACGCATGCCTGCGTCCGCCTTGAGAGCGGCCACGACACCCTGGTGATCGATCCAGGCTCCTTTTCGGAGGTGGCCGAAGCACTGGACGGGGCCCGCACCGTCCTGATTACGCACGAACATGCGGACCACATCGACGGTCCGGCTGTGCTGGAGGCCCTGCGCGGCAACGCGAAGCTGGAGCTGTTCGCGCCGCACGGGGTCGCCGAATCCCTGCGCGCCAAGGTCCAGGGAGACGACAGCGTCCGCTCCCGGATCATCGATGCGTTGCCGGAGACCCGTTTCGAGGTCCCGGGCTTCGACATCCGCACCTTCGGCGGCCAGCATGCGCTGATCCATCCGCATATTCCGATGGTGGCCAATATTGGGTACCTGATCAACGACGACGTCTACCACCCAGGGGACTCCTTCATCGTCCCGCACGGCCTCGAAGCCAAGACGCTGCTGGTGCCGATCCATGCGCCCTGGTCCAAAATCGGCGAGGTGATCGACTTCATTATTGCCGTCCGCGCCGCCAAGGCGTTCCCGATTCATGACGCCTTGCTCAACGAGACCGGCATGAACCTGGTGGAGGGTCACGTCAAGCGGATCGGCGGGCTGTACGGCACTGCCTACGAGCATCTGGCCCCGGGGGAATCTGTCCAGCTCTGAGCTGCAGGAACCAGTCCGGCGGACGGACGGATATGGCGGAAGGGTAATAGCATGCAGACTCTGATGGACGTGCAGGTACTGCGGCAGCGGATGGACTCCGGGCAGCACACGGTGCTGCTGGATGTCCGCTGGGCTCTCGGAGATCCCCACGGCCGGGACCACTACCTGGCGGCCCACATTCCCGGCGCCGTCTATGTGGACCTGGAAACACAGCTCGCCGCCCCGGCCAGCCCCGGCAGGGGCCGGCATCCACTTCCCGATCCGGACGCTTTCGAAGAAGCCGCCCGGGAATGGGGCATCAACAACGGTGACACTGTGGTGGTGTACGACGACGCCGGCAATACGGCCGCTGCACGGGCCTGGTGGCTGCTGCGGTACAGCGGGCATGAGGACGTCCGTCTGCTGGACGGAGGCCTGGCAGCCTGGCGCCGGGCCGGATTCGACGTCGAAGGCGGCGATGAACTGCCGGCGCTCGGGGATGTGGACCTGTCGGCAGGGCAGATGCCGACGATCGACCTCGACGATGCCGGGCGGTTCGCCGGCGCGGGGATCCTGCTCGATGCCCGGGCCGCCGAGCGCTACCGCGGCGAGGTGGAACCGGTGGATCCGCGTGCAGGGCACATTCCCGGGGCGCTGAGTGCGCCCACCGCCGGCAACCTGTCCCCGGAACAGACCTTCCTGGATCCTGCGGAGCTGCGCCGGCGCTTCGGTGACCTGGGTATCCGGGAGGACACCGACGTCGCGGTTTACTGCGGTTCCGGAGTGACGGCGGCCCATGAGGTGGCCGCCCTTGAAGTGGCCGGCATCCGTGCCGCACTGTTTCCCGGCTCCTGGTCCCAGTGGTCCGCCCGCGAAGATCTTCCGGCCGCCACCGGCAGCACACCCGCCGGGGACGGACCGGGCGCCAGCGCGCCGCCAGCGCCGTAACGCCGCTTGGCGGCGGAAGACGCCACCGGGTAGCGTCGAGGCATGAGCCTTGGACGACCCGTGCCCCCGCCGGCCGGAAAGCCGCTGGTCCTGCCGCCTGTGCAGACCCGCGCCGTCGACCCTAATTTCCCCCCGAGCCCAAGGAGCACCGTGAGCACCGTCTTCACCAAGATCATCGAAGGAAAGATCCCCGGCCGCTTTGTGTGGAAGGACGACGATGTCGTGGCGTTCCTGTCCATCGGTCCGCTCACGGACGGACACACCCTGGTGGTGCCGCGCCAGGAGATCGATAAGTGGACCGACGCGCCGGCCGAACTGCTGGCGAAACTGACAGGCGTCGCCCAGATCATCGGCACTGCCCAGCAGCAGGCCTTCGGCTCGGAGCGGGCCGGGCTTGTGATCGCCGGCTTCGAGGTGGATCATCTGCACATCCACGTCTTCCCGGCCAACACAATGGCCGATTTCGATTTCGGGCAGGTGGACAACAACCCGGATCCGGCCGTCATGGACGACAGCGCCGAAAAGATCCGCGGGGCGCTGAGGGCCGCCGGCCATGGGGAGACCGTTCCGGAAGCGTAGCTGCCCGGCCCGGACCGTTTTCCGGGGCCGTTTCCCGCGGCTATTTCGCCGCGAGGGCCTCATTGAGCGCTGTGCGGACCCGCTTTTCCGAGACCGAATAGGCCGTGCCCAGCTCCTGGGCGAACAAGCTGATGCGCAGCTCCTCCAGCATCCAGCGGACATGGGTAAGCGCCGCCGGAGGCCTGCCTGACGGCACCAGGGCGGCCAGGGCGTTGTCGTAGTCATCTTCGAGACGCTGGACGATTGCCATGTTCAGCCCGTCGCGCTGGACATTCGTGGGCAGTTTGTCCAGGCGCTTTTCTACCCCGGCAAGGTAGCGCGGCAGCTGGCTCAGCTGCGCATAGCCGGTGCGGGCCACGAAACCGGGGTAGACAAGCTGCCCCAGTTGGCTCTTGATGTCATTGAGCGCGCTGATCAGGGCCAGGCTGCTGCTGCCCTTCAGTCGCTTTTCGATCCGGCGGGCGCTGGACAGGATCTTTTCGACGACGGCGGTCACCGTGAAGACCGTGTCGATCAGTTCCGCGCGGACATGCTCATAGAGCGCATCGAATTCCGCCTCGGTGGCAGGCTGCAGCTTCCCGCCAGCAGCGGTGACGGGCGGAACGAGCTTGTCGATCGCGGCCAGCGTGCAGTCTTCGATCAGGGACGCGACGCTGCCGTGCGGATTCTGCGTGAAGGTCAGTTTCTCCGTGTTGCTCAGATGCTCCAGCACGTAGCGGGCCGGAGAGGGGACACGCAGCGCCAGCAGGCGGATGACGCCATCGCGCATCGCGGCGGCCTGTTCGCCGGCATTCTGGAACACCCGCAGCCCCACGGTGCTGCCCTCATCGACGAGCGCGGGGAAACCCGTGACCATGTGCCCGGCGACCAGCCGCTGGACCTGCGGCTGCAGGGTGCCCACGGCCCAGCCGGTGAGGCCGGACTGCTCTTCGAAAGAGGCCTGCCCGCCGGCGGCGGCGCGGGTGTCCGGCTGTCCAGGCTTCCCGGGTACTCCCGGTTTCCCCGCCTTGCCGGGTTTGGCCGTCTTCGGCGTGGCTCCCAGGGATTCGGCGATGGCCCGGCGGGTGGCCGGGGCCAGCTCCTCCTGGAGCCGGGCCAGGTCCTTGCCTTCGCCGAGGACCTTCCCGCGGGCATCCACCACCTTGAAGCTCATCCGCAGGTGCGGCGGGACGGCATCCCAGTTCCAGGATCCGGGCGGAATGACGTGGCCCTTCAGCCGGCGCAGCACCAGCTCGAGGGAAGGCTCCAGAGCGTCTGCGGCAGGGTCGAAGCCCTCCTCCAGCGCTGCCGTTGCGGTCCGGGCCACGTCCGGAGCCGGCACGAAATTCTTCCGGACCTGCTTGGGCAGCGACTTGATCAAGGCAGTTATCAGGTCAACCCGCAGCCCTGGGATCTGCCAGCGGAACGGCGCCGGATCCAGCTGATTGAGGAAGAGGACCGGGACTTCCACGGTGACACCGTCGGAAGGGTCGGGGGCTGCACCCGGAGCGGTGGGGTGGAACTCATAGCTCAGCGGCAGGTCGAAGCCGCCGAAGCGCCAGGTCTTCGGGTACGCCGCGGCATCGAGGTCCGCGGCGTCCTCTGCCAGCAGGGCCTCCGGGTCGAAGTCCAGCAGCGCCGGATTCTCCTGTCGGGCATGCTTCCACCATTTATCGAAGTGGCGCTCGGAAACCACCTCGGCTCCCACCCGCTGGTCATAGAACTCGAAGAGCGCCTCGTCGTCCACCCGCAGGCCCCGCCGGCGGACCCGGCTTTCCAGCTCATCGACCTCCGCCAGCAGCGCCTGGTTTCGGTGGAAGAATTTGTGGTGCGTCCGCCAGTCGCCCTCGACGAGCGCATGGCGGATGAACAGCTCGCGGGCCAGTTCCGGATCGACCCGGCCATAGTTGATCCGCCGCCGGTCGATGACCGGTACCCCGTAGAGGGTCACCTTCTCGTACGCCATCACCGAACCCGCACGCTTGGACCAGTGCGGTTCGCTGTAGCTGCGCTTGATCAGGTGCGGCGCTACCTGCTCCACCCAGAGCGGGTCGAATTTCGCCGCGACCCGGGCCCATAGCCGCGACGTCTCCACCAGTTCGGCGGCCATGACAGCTTCCGGGGACTTCCTGAACAGTGCGGAGCCCGGGAAGATGGCGAACCGGATACCCCGGGCGCCGGCGTACTCGCGCTTGCGTTCGTCGTACAGCCCGATGTGGCTGAGCAGCCCGGCCAGCAGGCTCATATGCACCGCGTCGTGCTTGCCTACCGGGTCCACCTGGTCCGCGGCCAGGGTGATGCCCAGCGGCTTGGCCAGCTGGCGCAGCTGGGCGAAGAGGTCCTGCCACTCGCGCACGCGGAGATAGTTGATGAACTCGGCATGGCAGAGCTTGCGGAACTGGGTGGAGGACAATTCCTGCTGCTTTTCGCGCAGATAGCGCCACAGGTTCAGGTACCCGGTGAAGTCCGAATTCTCATCGGCGAAGCGTTTGTGCTTTTCGTCCGCCTGCGGTTTCTTGTCCGATGGCCGTTCACGCGGGTCCTGGATGGTCAGCGCGGCGGCCAGCACCATCACCTCGCGGACGCAGTCCCGTGTGCCGGCTTCGACGATCATCCGTCCCAGGCGTGGATCCACCGGCAGCTGTGCCAGCTGGCGTCCGACGGCGGACACTGCGCCCTGCGCATTCAGCGCACCGAGCTCGCGCAGGAGGGTCACGCCGTCGTTAATGGCCTTGGCATCCGGCGGTTCCACGAACGGGAAGGACGCCACGTCCTTGGGGCCCCGGGCGACGCCCATCGCCGTCATCTGCAGGATGACGGCGGCAAGGTTGGTGCGCAGGATCTCCGGGTCGGTGAATTCCCGCCGGGATTCGAAGTCCTCCTCCGAATAGAGGCGGATGGCGATGCCGTCGGAGACGCGGCCGCAGCGGCCGGAGCGCTGGTTCGCCGAGGCCTGCGAGATACGTTCGATCGGCAGCCGCTGAACTTTGGTGCGGTGCGAGTACCGGGAGATGCGGGCGGTGCCGGTGTCGATAACGTACTTGATACCGGGCACGGTCAAGGAGGTCTCGGCGACGTTGGTCGCCAGGATAATGCGCCTGGCGCCGCCGGGACTGAATACCCGGTGCTGCTCCTGCAGCGACAACCGCGCGAACAGGGGGAGGATCTCCGCCCCGGCCAGCCGCGGGTTGCGTGCCACCGTGCTCCGCAGCGCATCCGCGGCATCGCGGATTTCGCGCTCGCCGGAAAAGAAGACCAGGATGTCCCCGGGCGCTTCCCGCGACAGTTCGTCGACGGCGTCGCACACCGCGTCCAGCGGATCCCGGTCCTCTTCGAGCTCGTCCTCCTCGCTGCCATGCACAGGTTCGTTCAGCGGCCGGTAGCGGATCTCCACAGGGTACGTGCGGCCGGAGACCTCGATGACCGGGGCGGGGCCGGCGTCGTTTGCGAAGTGGTTGGCGAAGCGTTCGGGATCGATCGTGGCGGAGGTGATGATCACCTTCAGGTCCGGCCGCTGCGGCAGGATCCGCCGGAGGTAACCGAGGATGAAGTCGATGTTCAGGCTGCGCTCGTGGGCCTCGTCGATGATGATGGTGCTGTAGCGCCGCAGCAGCTTGTCATGCTGGATTTCCGCCAGCAGGATGCCGTCCGTCATCAGCTTGATCCTGGTCTGCCGGCTGACTTCGCCGGTGAAGCGGACCTGGAATCCCACGTCCTCGCCGAGCTTGACGTCCAGCTCGCTGGCGATGCGCTCGGCCACCGTGCGTGCGGCCAGCCGGCGCGGCTGCGTGTGGCCGATCAGGCCGTTCTCCGCCAGGCCCAGCTCCAGGCACATCTTGGGGATCTGGGTGGTTTTGCCGGAGCCGGTTTCACCGGCGATGATGGTGACCTGGTTCGCGGCGATGGCGGCCATGATGTCCTCGCGCCGCTCCGATACAGGCAGCTCCGCGGGATAGGTGATGGCGAGCTGTTCTACGGGCACCCATCTATCTTAGTAGCTGGGTGGTGCAGGATGGGTCGCAGGCTCGATCCGGACATTTCTCCGGAGCGGGGGAGCCAGCGCAGACAATTTGTCAGTCATACTCACGGTGCCTGGGTTGTTTGTCTCCGGGCTGGATTGAGTCGCGTACAATGTGATAGGTATCACAGGTGCCTTGGGGGCGATGATGTCCCCGTGTGCCTGTTCCGGGAATTCCGAAGAAGGGAACCAACATGAATCGTCCGGCCAAGAGCGTCCTGGGTGCAGGCCTGGTGGTGTCGGCGCTGCTGTTGACCGCGTGCGGCGGCGGTGACTCCGGCGGAACAAACGCCGGCGGAGGCGGAGAGAGCGTGGACATCGGCATTACCCAGATCGTGTCCCACCCCTCGCTCGATGCCGCTCGCGAAGGCTTCAAGCGCGCGCTGGCCGAAAACGGCTACACCGAGGGCGAGAACGTCACCTTCGATGAGCAGAACGCCCAGGGGGACCAGGCTACCGCGACCTCAATCGCCAGCAACTTCGCCAGCAGCCAGAAGGACCTCGTGCTGGCCATTGCCACCCCCACCGCCCAGGCGGCAGCGCAGTCCATCGTCGACATTCCAGTGCTGTTCACGGCGGTGACCGATCCGGTGGAAGCCGGCCTGGTGGACAGCCTGGAACAGCCGGGAGGCAACCTCACCGGCACGACGGACCGGAACGACGTCGCCCGGCAGCTCGGGCTGGTCAAGGAACTGGTCCCGGACGCGCAAAGCGTTGGCATCGTCTATAGTTCCGGTGAGGTCAACTCGCAGGTGCAGGTCGACGCCGCCCGCGAAGCTGCCCAGGAACTGGGTCTTGAACTGGAGGTGGCGACCGTCAGCAACTCCAGCGAGGTCCAGCAGGCGGCGCAGTCCCTGGACGTCGACGCGTACTATGTACCGACCGACAACAACGTCGTGTCCGCGTTCGAATCGCTCATCCAGGTTGCCGAGTCCAAGCAGGTTCCCGTGATTCCTGCCGAGGGGGACAGCGTGGAACGGGGCGGCGTCGCGACCTACGGCATCAACTACGAGGAGCTTGGCTTCCAGACCGGGCTGATGGCAGTGCAGATCCTGGACGAGGAGGCCGATCCCGCCCAGATGCCGGTCGAAAGCCAGTCGGAGCCGCAACTGGTCGTGAACCAGTCTGCCGCGCAGCGGATGGGCGTCGAAATCCCGGCCTCTCTGCTGGAGCAGGCGGACCAGGTCATCGAGTAAGGATCCACACCGGATCCGCTGAGGGACTGAGGGTAATTCCCAATGATTACTGCTGTTGAATTAGGGCTGATCTACGCGGTGATGGCTCTAGGGGTCTATCTGACCTTCCGCATCCTGAACTTCCCTGATTTGACGGTGGACGGGAGTTTCACCACGGGGGCCGCCGTTTCGGCGATCATGATCATCAACGGCGTGCCCCCGCTGGTGGCGACCATTGCGGCCTTCGGGGCCGGCCTGGTCGCCGGCTGGATCACGGGCATGCTGCATACCAAGGGCAAGATCAACGGCCTGCTGGCCGGCATCCTGACGATGATCGCCCTCTACTCCATCAACCTGCGCATCATGGGCAGGGCCAACCTGCCGCTGCTGCGCGAGGACACCCTCATCACGCCGCTGCGCGAAGGCGGGTACCTGGGCGGGATCGTTGCCATCCTGGCCTTTGCCGCCGTCGCCCTGGCGCTGAAATTCGCGCTGGACTGGTTCCTGCACACGGATCTGGGCCTGTCCATGCAGGCCACCGGCGACAATGAGGAAATGATCCGCAGCTTCGGAGTCAGCACTGACCGGATGAAGATCCTCGGGCTCTCCCTCTCCAACGGCCTGGTGGCCCTCTGCGGGGCCCTGGTCGCGCAGTACCAGGGTTTTGCGGACATTGGGATGGGTATCGGACTCATCCTGGTGGGGCTGGCCTCGGTGATCATCGGGCAGGCCGTCTTCGGCGGACGGCTGATCATGATCGCCACGCTGGCCGTCGTGCTGGGGTCCGTGCTCTACCGCATCGTCATCCAGTTCGCCCTGATGGCGGGCCTGGATCCGAACGACATGAAGTTGATTTCCGCCGTCCTGGTCGTGGTGGCGCTGATCCTGCCGCAGTGGAAGGTGTTCCGGAGGGTGCCGACCCTGAACGAGATGAAGAAGTCGCTGGCGGGAGCAAAGGGCTGATCATGCTGGACATTGCACATGTACATAAGACCTTCTTTGCCGGCACGGTCAACGAGCGGGCGGCGCTGAAGGACATCAACCTGACGCTGGCGCCGGGTGAGTTCGTGACCGTGATCGGCAGCAACGGCGCCGGCAAGTCCACGGTCCTGAACATCACCTCCGGAAAGCTGAAGCCGGATTCCGGGTCCGTGACGATCGCGGGACAGGATGTCACCAAGCTGGCGGACCACCAGCGGGCCCGGTACATCGGACGGGTGTTCCAGGATCCGATGGCCGGCACGTCGCCGGAGATGACGATTGAGGAGAACCTCTCCATTGCCTATGGCCGCGGAAAGCCGCGCGGCCTGGCCTGGGGCGTGAACCGGAAGAAGCGGGATATCTTCCGGGAGGAACTCAAGGCGCTTGAGCTGGGGCTGGAGAACCGGCTCAAGGCCAAAGTCGGACTGTTGTCCGGCGGTCAGCGCCAGGCCCTGTCCCTGCTCATGGCCACCTTCCGCGGTCCGCAGATCCTGCTGCTGGACGAGCACACCGCGGCGCTTGATCCGCAGCGGGCGGAGCTGGTGTCCCGGCTGACGGCGGAGATCGTGGCGCGGCACAACCTGACCACGCTGATGGTGACGCACAACATGGAACAGGCCCTGCGCCTGGGCACCCGGCTGATCATGATGCACGAGGGCCGGATCATCCTGGATATCGATACAGAGCGGAAGAAAAAGACCACGGTGCAGGACCTGCTGCACGAGTTCGAAAAGATCAAGGGCGGCCAGCTCGACGACCGCACGATGCTCCAGTAGCCGGCCGGGGACCCCTCGTCGCTAGCTTTGCCCGCCCCGCCCCAGTCTGGCGGCCAGTTCGGCTGCGCGCTCGCGGAACCGGGGCGGCTCCAGGATTTCGAAGTCCAGGTCGAGTGCGGCCAGGTGGACCAGCGGAATGTCCATCGAGTCCCAGCCGCTGCGCATGATCGTATGCGTCTCGCCGTCGGCAGCCAGCTCTGCCAGATCCGGCCCCAGCCTGTCTGCCACCACATCCAGGGGTGCGGCGAAGCGGACGACGACGTCGAAACGGTACGGAGACCGGGTGATCGAGCGCTGAACGTAGGCTGCCGCGTCGCCCTCCGGCAGTGGGCGCGGCGCGAAGCGCCCGCGCGGGGAGGGGATGTTCTCCAGCCGGTCCACCCGGAACGTGCGCCAGTCCTGGCGAGCTGTGTCCCAGGCCAGGAGGTACCATCGCCTGCCAGTGTCGACCAGGCGGTACGGTTCGACGGTCCGGCGGGAGGCATCGCCGTCGTTCTTTGCGTACCGGAATAGCACCACCCTCCGGTCCGCGATGGCGGACGACAGGGCGGTGAGCACCTCTGGATCCACGGGAGCGACCGGAACGGCGATGGTGCTGACAGCGTTCTTCATGGCAGCAAATTGGGCCCGGAGACGGTGCGGCAGGACCTGCTCCAGCTTTGCCAGGGCGCGCACAGAGGCTTCGCCGATGCCCGCGACGGGACTGGCGGTCACGGCGCTGAGCCCGAGCGCGGCTGCCAGGGCTTCCTCATCATCGAGCAGCAGCGGCGGCAGTTCGGCGCCCGCACCAAGCTGGTAGCCGCCGGCGACCCCGGGGGAGGCCTGGATGGGGTAGCCGAGCGTACGGAGCTTGCCGATGTCCCGCCGGACGGTGCGTTCGGTGACGGACAGGCGCTCGGCAAGTGCGGCGCCGGTCCATTCGCGGCGCATCTGCAGCAGCGACAGCAATTGCAGCAGCCGCGCGGAAGTTTCCAGCATGGTGGAAATCTATCCCGGAATCAGGACCGCCGCTGGCCTCGATTGTGGTTAGGCTCGCAGGCATGAAGATCTTGGATGAACTGATAGGGCAGGTGCAGTGGCACTGGGACAGCCAGGCCAGGCCGCGGCTGGACGGGCTCACCGACGAGGAATACTTCTGGGAGCCGTACCCGGGCGGGTGGAATATCCGGCCGCGCGGAACCTCAACCGCGCCAATCGCGGCCGGCGGCGGCGAATACACCATCGACTTCGCGTTCCCGGAACCGGTGCCGGCGCCGCTGACGACCATCGCGTGGCGGCTCGGGCACATCCTGGTGGGCGTCCTCGGAGCGCGGAATGCCTCCCATTTCGGCGGACCGGCCGTGGATTACCAGAGTTTCGAGTACCCGGGAACAGCGGTGGGCGCCCTGAAGCTGCTCGACGAGTATTACGGACGGTGGATCGACGGCGTCCGGTCCCTCGGCGAGGACGGGCTGGACCGTCCCTGCGGGCCGGCCGAGGGCGAGTTCGCGCAGCATTCGATGGCCGCGCTCGTGCTGCACATCAACCGGGAGATCATCCACCATCTGGCGGAGGTGGCACTGCTGCGCGATCTGTACACGCACCGGAAGGACTGACGCAGCCGCCCAGCCTGGCGCCCGAGGGACCCGTCGCGAGCGCAGCGAGTGGTGGGAGGGCGGTAGGCGCTAGGCATTCAGCTCCGCACCGTCCGGCTCGCGGAAGCGGGCAGCCAGTTCGCTGCGGGAGCTGATGCCCAGCTTGGCGTAGATCCGGGTCAGGTGGTACTGGATGGTCTTGACGGAGACGTACAGCTCAAGGGCGGTCTCCTTGTTGGTTTTTCCGCGGGCCACCAGCGCGGCGACCGACTGCTCCTGCGGGGTCAGCGTGGAGAAATCCAGTTCATCCCGGCGGGCGTAGCCCAGGCCGCTGGCCTGCAGTTCGCGCTCGCAGCGCTCGATGTAGGACTGCGCGCCCAGAGCGGCGAAGAGATCGCGGGCTGAGGACAGGAAAGCGGCCGCCTCCCTGCGCTTGCCGGCGCGGCGCAGGGTCTGGCCGTAGGCAAACTTCACGCGCGCGCGGGCGTAGGGCATGTGCAGGCCCTCGAGGTGCGCCAGGCCCTGCTCGAAGACGGTGCCGGCCGCGTCCGCATCGCCCTGCGCCCCGAGGAGACGCCCGCGGACGTAGGCCAGCCGCGCCATGGTGGAGCGGTGCTGCCGCTTTGCGGCCAGCCTTTCGAGCGGGGCGAGGAATTCGTCGGCTTCAGCGAGCCGGTCCACCATCACCAAGGCGTTCGCGTAGGTGTCCTGCCAGGGCCAGAAGCCCGGTTCGTCGATGCCGTGCGTCCGGTCAAGCCGCAGCAGCGGTTCGAAGGCGCGCAGCACGCCGTCGTAGTCCGCACGTGCCTCGGCGAACTGGGCCTTGGCCAGGCAGGCGGGGATCTGCATGATCGGGTAAGTCTCCGAGGAAGCGAAGGCGCGTTGCAGGTGCTCGGCGGCCGGGCCCCACTGGCCACGCAGACTGTGGATCTGCGTGGCCGTCCAGTGCAGCAGCGGGCGCACCAGGTCCATGTCCACGCTGTTCTGCAGCGCGACGCCGCGGCCCACTGTCCGCAGGGCATCATCCCAGCTGCCGACGGTGAACTCGGCCCGCGCCAGCCACGCCTGTGCCCAGAGCGAAATCCGGAAGGAACCCAGGCTGAACTCGGTAGGGACCGCACCGGCCAGTTCGCCGCGTGCGGCATCGGGCCGGTCCAGGGCCAGATGCAGCCAGCCTTGTCCCATCTGGACGCGCTGGCGCTGCGCCCCCAGATCCGGGCCGGCTGATAGACGGCTGTACGAAGCCTCCGCCTCCTCTGCCATGCCTGACGCCGCGAACCCCAGGCCCGCGATGGCCTGGGATTCAAGGGCAGCGGGGCTGTCCTGCGCTGCCAGGGCTACGGCCCGTTCGGACCAGCTGACCAGATCCCGGCCATTCCAGCGGGCGAGTGAGTGCAGCACCATCCGCTGCGCTATGAGGGCCGCTGTGTCTGCGTCCGTTGCGGGATTGCAGCGGGCCCACGCCCTGGCCAGGAGCAGTTCTGCCTGTGTCTGGCGTCCTTCCAGAATGGCCACGTAACCCAGGACAGCATCGCGGTACGGGCTCGGGGCAAAGCTCCCGACCTCCTGGATGTACAGGCGTGCCCGGGGCAGGTCACCCGCGCCCACCATGGCATCCAACGCGCGCAGCAGCCGCAGTTCGCGCCCGGCCCGGGTGGGAAACAGCTGGCTTGATTTGAGGAGTGCCTCCGCGGCCGCAGACCAGACCCCGGCCTCGGCCTGCCGCGCAGCGAAGGCATCCAGCTCGTCAGTCAGTGCACGGTCCGGCAACGGGCTGGCAGCCACCCGGTGGAACAGGCTGGCTTCCTCATCGTCGGCAATTCCGGCCGCCCTCAGGTGCAGCTGCGCCCGGCGGGAGGGGCTGATCGTGGCATAGACCGCCGAATGGAGCAGGGGGGTCGCGAAGCTGATCCGCATGGCACCGTCATGGCCCGTGAGCGTGACGAGTCCGGCCGCCGAAGCCTCGTCCAGGGTCTGGAGCGGACCGGTGCTCAACCCAGCGGCGCCGGGCGGAGGAGTGCCGATTCCGGACAGGGCAAGGGCCTGGACCAGGGACGATTCCACTCCCAGGACCGCAGCCGCCTCGACCAGCGCCCGGGACCTGGCCGCCAGTGCGGACAATGCGGCCCGGGTTTCCTGCGCGAGAATGCGCGGAGCCGTCCGGGACGGATTCCAGCCACGTCCGAATCCGCCGGGGTTCTCCTCCAGCAACTGCCGGATAAAGCGGGGGTTGCCCCCGGTGAAGACGGCTAGCTGGTGGGCTGCGGGTCCCGTGAGTTCGATGTTCGAGGCCGTTGCGGCCAGGCGCTGCACATCCGGCCCGGCCAGCGGAGCCAGCAGGACGCCCGTGGTGAGGGGACCGTACAGCAGGTCGCGGTAGCCGTCCGGCAGTCGGCCCAGCTGCTGGTCATCGACCGCGAGGATGACCAGGACACGGCCGCTGCCCAGGCGCCGGACGGCAAAGAGCAGTGCCCGCAGGGACTCGAAGTCGACCCACTGGAGGTTGTCGACAAAGACGACGACGGGCCGGTCCCGCTGCTGCTGGCGCAGAACCGCCAGCAGCGTGTTTCCGGCAGTGCCGGCGTCGGAGGTGTCGCCATAGCCGTCCTGCCGTTCTTCTGCAGGGCGGGCGAAGGGGCCGGCAAGCTGTTCCAGTACCCCGTACGCGAGGCCGCTTTCCCACTGGGCGCCGCTGGCCCGAAGCGCGGCGAAGTCCTCCCTGGCGCTGAGGAACTGCTCAACCAGGGAGGACTTTCCGATGCCGCTTGGCCCGTGGACGACGGCGACGCCGGGGCGGCCGGAGCGGGCCAGGCCCAGCAACCGTTCCAGTTCCGCCAATTCGCGCTGCCTGCCCACTAAAGGATTGGCCGTGTTTTCCGGGATCATTGCCATTCAGCGTAGATCATTGGTGTGCTGTGGCACACGTCGGCGCTCGTCAGCCGACGCCAGCTCCGGTGGTTGCGGCCGGCTGCAGCCGCCCGACCTCAAGTGCCTCGGCCGTTTCCTGCCGCTTCGGAACGAACAGCGTCACCAGCGAACCGGCAACTGCCACGCCGGCAAAGATGTACAGGGCCGCCTGGTTTGCCACTCCCGCTGCCATCAGGAAACCGCCGATCAGCGGGCCGAAGATGCCGCCGAGCCGCCCGAAGCCGGCGCACCAGGCCACCCCGGCGGCGCGTACCGCCGTCATGTAGTAGTTGGAGACGAATCCGTAGACCAGCACCTGGGTGCCGAGCGTTCCGACGCCGGCCACGGCGACGGCGGCCAGCAGCACCGGGAGCGGGAAGCCGAAGGTCAGCAGCACCAGGGACAGCGCTGCCAGCACGAAGGTGCAGGCTACGATCTGCCGGGGACCGAAACGGTCGGCGGAGCGGGAGGCGATGAGGCCGCCGATAACGGCGCCGCCGTTGAGGGTGACCAGGAAGGCCAGCGAGTAGGTCTTGCCGTAGCCGTACTGGGTCATGATTTCCGGAAGCCAGGTGTTCAGCCCGTAGGTCAGGAGCAATCCGGAGAAGCTCATGAACCCCAGCAGGATCGTGGGGGCCAGGAAGCGCTTCGAGGCAAGGCCGGCGAAGCCTGCCCGTTCACCGGCTGCGGGTGCGGCCGCCGTCGGAACCGTTCCGCTGCCGGCCGCCGGCAGGGGGATCCCGATGCGGGCGGACAGTGCCTCCGCCTGGGCGGTCCGGCCGCGGGACAGCAGCCATTTCGGGGATTCCGGCAGCTTGGCCAGGGCGAGGGGGAAGAGGAAGATGATGGGCAGCGCGCCGATCATGAAGAGGCCCCGCCAGCCCACCGCCTCCGAGAGCACGATGGCCAGCAACGAAGCCATCAGGCCGCCTGCCGGAACGCCCGAGTAAACGATGGCGTTGTAGAAGTTGCGCTTGCCGGCCGGGGCGAATTCCGCCACGACCGCGCCGGCGGTGGCCACCAGGGCGCCCACACCGATGCCGGTCAGGAACCGCAGGAATCCGAATGCCGCGACATTGGTGGCCATGGCCGTCAGCGCCATGCCGATGGAGAACCAGGCGATGTTGATGATCATCAGTTTGCGGCGGCCCAGGAAGTCGCCGATGGCGCCGGCGGCGAGGGCACCCACCATGACGCCCATGAGGGCGTAGCTGCCCAGGGCGCCGGCCTGGGCCGGGTCGAGTGCGCCCAGTTGGCTGGGGTCCCGCAGCAGGGTGGACACGACGGTGCCGTAGACCACCAGGTCATAGCCGTCGAACAGCAGCGCGGTCGCGGCGATGGCCACCACCCAGCGGACGGTTTTTTGTTGCTTCTTCTGCTGCTGAAGGGCAGCAGGCAGTACGGTTGTGCTCATTGATGTGACTCCATTGTCATGTGGGCACGCGTTAGTGGTACCCGGTAGCTTCATTGCGGGGTACTGCTCGTGTCGTGGAAGGATCCTCGGCAGGATCCGGGTCCGCAGGGGTCCGGCTTGTTGCGGGACCCCTGCGGCTATCTGGTGGAACCGGTGGCGGTTAGCCCAGGTCCCCGCCGGCGACGGGAAGGACCGTGCCGGTGATGTAGGAGGCTTCGTCGGAAGCCAGGAAGGTGATGGCTGCGGCCTGCTCTTCGAGCGTGCCGTAGCGCTTCATCAGGGACGAATCGATGGTCTGGTCCACGATCTGCTGGTACCAGGCCTGTTCCTGCTCGCCCTCCGGGGACGGGCCGCGCTTGACCCGGCGTTCGGGGGCTTCGGTTCCGCCGGGCGCGGTGGCAACCACGCGGATGCCATACTGGGCCGTCTCCAGCGCCAGCGCGGCGGTGATGGCTTTGACCCCGCCCTTGGCCGCGGCATAGGGGACGCGGTTGACGCCACGGGTGGCGACGGAGGCGACGTTGACAATAACGCCGCTGCGCTGCTCGATCAGGTACGGCAGGACCGCGCGGCAGGACCAGAGGGTGGGGAACAGGGAGCGGTTGATTTCCTTCTGGATCTCCTCCGGTTCGTAGTGTTCGTAGGGTTTGGCCCAGATGGTTCCGCCGACGTTGTTGATCAGCACATCGATGCGCCCGTATTTCCCGTGGGCGGCGTTGACGGCGGTCAGGGCGCCGTCGTAGGTCTCCAGGTCCGCGGTCACGCTGTGGGCTTCGGCACCGTTGGCACGCAGCTTCTCAGCGACCTCGTGGACGATCTCGGAGCGGTCGACCAGAACGACGGTGCCGGACTCGGCGGCGATGCGCTCGGCAACGGCCAGGCCGATGCCCTGGGCGGAGCCGGTGACGATCACGGTCTTTCCCGCGAAGCGGTCCGGATGGATGGACTTAGGCATTCAGGGTCCCTTCTGCTGCTGCGGCGCGCATGGTGGCCTTGGCGTGTTCGTTGTGTTCAGTAATAATCCGCCGCGCGGCGTCCTTGTCGCCGTTCTCAAAGGCCTCGACGAGTTCGATGTGGTCGGTGGTGACTTTCGCGTCCACCCACTGTTCGTCGCGCAGCACGCGGGACATCAGGCCCTGCACTTCCAGGCGGCGGTAAGCCTCGAGCAGGTAGTCGTTGCCGGTGCAGCTGAACAGGTAGTCGTGGAAGGCGGCATTGCTGACGGTAAAGGCGGCCGCGTCGACGAACCGCTCCCGCTCGATCGAGGCGCTGGAGGCCTCGGCCAGGATGCGGTACTCGGTCAGCTGCTCCGGCGTCAGCCGGCCGATCATCAGTTCCATTGCGCCCAGTTCCAGCGCCATCCGCGCGTCGAACCGCGCCTCCATGCCCGCGTGTTCCTCGCCGATTTCGTAGGGCTGGGCGGGTGCCGCAGGGGCCGCGGCAGCCTGTTCGGTGCCGGTGGCTGCCTCAAGGGCGGGTTCGACGGCGGCAGCTTCCGCGACGCCTTCGGCGACGGCTGCCGATTGGCCGGCCTGCGCCGCCTCGCCTGCCGGATTCGCCAGGGCGAATTTCTCGTAGTAAAAGTTCGCCGGGGTGATGCCTTCGTTCTGCAGGTGGCCACGGACTGCTTCCACCATCGCCGGTGGACCGCAGAGGTAGACGTCCACGTCGCCGTCGTTGATGTGCTTGGGCTCGAACAGGCCGGTGACATAGCCCTTGTTCTTCGCCGGGCTGTTCGGATCAGAGACGCAGTAATCGAAAGTGAAGTTGTCGATCCGTTCCGCGTAGTCTTCCAGCTTGTCCAGTTCGACCAGGTCGGCGTCGGTGCTGACACCGTAGATGAGGTGTACCGGATGCTCCAGGTCCATCTTGGTCATTTTCTCCAGCATGGACAGCAGCGGGGCCAGTCCGGTGCCGCCGGCCAGCAGCAGCGCCGGGCGCTTGAGTTCGCGCAGGAAGAAACTGCCCATGGGGCCGGTGAACTGCATCTTGTCGCCGACCTTGGCGGTGTCCCGCATGAAGCTGGACATGAGGCCCTTGTCCGTGATGCGGATCAGGAAGGAAACGGTCTCCTCGGCCGGGCCCGAAGAGAACGAGTAGGAGCGGGCCTGGCCGGTGCCGGGCACCTCGACATTGACGTACTGTCCCGGCAGGAAGGCCAGGGCGTCCCGGTTCTCCACCTGCAGGGTGAAACCATAGGTCGTCTCCGAATGGCGGGCGATGTCGGTCAGCGTCCCGTTGAAGGTCGCGGCCTCGGTCTTGGCGACGTCGGAGGTGGTCGCGATCTGCAGGACCAGGTCGCTCTCCGGCGTCATCTGGCACGGCAGGCAGTAGCCCTGCTCGGCCTCCTCGTCCGTCAGTGCGTCTTCGATGTAGTCGCCGCCGTCATAGGTTCCGGACTCGCAGAACGCCTTGCAGGTGCCGCAGGCACCGTCGCGGCAGTCCAGCGGAATATTGATCCGCGCCTTGTAGGAGGCATCGGCCACCGTCTCGTATGGTCCGACTTTGATGAAGCGCGTAACGCCGTCTTCGAAGCTTAAAGCGACCTGATGGTTCATGGGGGAAACTCAATTCGGGGAAGTATGGCTACAGGGGTCGGTGGGCAGGGACCGGCCAGTGGCCGGCCCCTGCGCCGGTCAGCTGTGGGAGCCGGTCAGCTGTGGGAGCCGGTCAGATGTGGTAGATGTCCACGACGTGGTGGATGTAGTCGTTCTTCAGGATGACCTTCTTCTTCCGGATCACCGGCTGCGTGCCGGAAAAGTCGATGGTGTAGAAGGAGGTGCCGAAGTACGGGTCGATGTTCTGGTAACGGTAGTAGAGGGTGAACCAGTTGAAGCGCACGTCCACGAGGTCCCCGCGCTGTTCGATGATCTCCACATTGGTGATGTTGTGTCCGGTGCGCGGTTCGGGCAGGCTGGTGGCGCTGGAGCGGTCCGTCTTGATGCGGAAGACGCGGTCCTCGATGCCGCCGCGGTTGGAGTAGTAGATCAGGGAGATCTCCCGCTGCGGGTCTTCGGTGAGCTTGTCATCGTCGGCCCATGCCGGCATCCAGAATTCGGCGTCGGGGTGGTAGCAGTCGATCCACTTATCGAACTCGCGGTCGTCCAGGAACCGGGCCTCGCGGTAGAGGAACTGCTGGATTGACTCGAGGGTGATGGTTCCGGTCTGGGTGGTTGCTGTCGTCATCGTCTTTCCTTACCGGTTCGTCTCTGCTTCGGCCAGCGCTTCTTCGGCCTGCACGGCGGCACGCATGGTGCTGCGCCAGTAGCCGTGCTGGATCGGGTAGAGGCCTTCGTCTTCGGTGCGGGCACCGCTGGAGATGGGCTTGAGGCCGATCTTGTCGGCGTTCTCGTCCGGGCCGGTGATCTGGTGGGTGGCGCCGCGGCTCATGTCGTTCCACGGGGCGGCGGTGGCCAGGTAGGTCTTCTGGCAGGACCGGAATTCCTCCAGGTCGTCCGGGGTGGCCATGCCGGTAGCGTTGAAGAAGTCTTCGTACTGGCGGATGCGGTTGGCCCGGGCGGCGTCGCTTTCGCCCTTGGGCGCGATGCAGTAGATGGTGACCTCGGTCTTGTCCACCGAGATCGGGCGGAAGTGGCGGATCTGGGAACCGAACTGGTCCATCAGGTAGACGTTCGGGTAGAGGCACAGGTTGCGGGAGATGTTGATCATCCAGTCGGCCTTGGCCTCGCCGTACCTGGTTACCAGTTCGTCCCGGCGGTCGAACAGCGGGCGGTTGGACGGGTCCAGCCATTCGGTCCACAGCAGCAGGTGGCCGTGCTCGAAGGAGTAGTAGCCGCCCTTCTGCTTGTCCCAGCCGCCGGCGTCCATAGCCTTGGTCTCGTTCGTGGATTCACCCGTGCTGCGGCGCGAGGTTGTGGCGGCGTAGTTCCAGTGCGTAGCGGAGACGTGGTAGCCGTCCGCGCCGTTTTCGGCCTGCAGCTTCCAGTTGCCGTCGTAGGTGTAGGTCGAGGCGCCGCGCAGCACCTCCAAGCCCTCGGGGGACTGGTCCACGATCATGTCGATGATCTTGGTGGTCTCGCCCAGGTGCTCCTGCAGCGGCAGGACATCCGGATTCAGGGAACCGAAGAGGAAGCCACGGTAGTTCTCGAAGCGGGCGACCTTCGTCAGGTCGTGCGAGCCCTCCTTGTTGAACTGCTCCGGGTAGCCGGCACCGCGGGAGTCCTTGACCTTGAGCAGCTTGCCCGTGTTGTTGAAGGTCCAGCCGTGGAACGGGCAGGTGAAGGTGGTGCGGTTGTCCGTCTTGCGCCGGCACAGCATGGCGCCGCGGTGGCTGCACGCGTTGATCAGGGCGTTGAGGTTGCCGTCCTTGCTCCGGGAGATGACGATCGGCTGGCGGCCGATGTAGGTGGTGAAATAGTCGCCCACGTTCGGAATTTGCGTCTCATGCGCCAGGTAGACCCAGTTGCCTTCGAAGATGTACTTCATCTCCAGCTCGAAGAGCTCCTCATCCGTGAAGATGCTCCGGTTCGCGCGGAAAACGCCATTGGCTGGGTCTTCCACCAATGCGTCATCCAACTTGCTGCGCACGTGGTCCAACGTTTCAGTCATGTCACTCCAATCAAAATCGGGCAGCCTTGCCCGAATCGCCGAACGTTCGGTCGGCCAAAACTGGCTGGCTACCACCCTCCCATCGACGTGGCGGCGGTCACACTAGGTATTTGCCTAGGGTTGACTAGGGGCCTGATTGATATGCAATAGATCCCAATACCGGGTGACTACCTATTTGTTTTGACTGAAAATGAGCTCTAGGATGGGTCGATATCACACACTCGTGTGGCTGGGATCACTTCTTCCGGCGCCGCCGGTTCGGCTGGTTCGACGCGGGCCAGGACCCAGGCAGGATTGGCAGGAAGGCGGTGGACCGGTGGAACTACGGCACTTGCGCTACTTCGTGGCCGTCGCCGAGACCCGTCATTTCGGCCAGGCGGCGGAGCGGCTGCGGATGGCCCAGCCGCCCCTGTCCCAGCAGATCCGGCAGCTGGAAGCGGAGCTTGGGGTGGAACTGTTTGCCCGCACCACCCGCCAGGTCAACCTGACCGCGGCAGGAGAGGTCTTCTATGGCGACGCGACCAGGATCCTGAAGGCGGTGGAGGATTCCACGCTCCGGGTCCGGCGGTTCGCGGAAGGGAAGCTGGGTACGCTTCGGATCGGATTTACCGGATCCGCGTCGTACCGGCAGCTGCCCCAAATTGCGCGCCTGGTCAAGAGCCGAATGCCCGGCGTCGTCCTGGACCTGCACACGGAAATGCTGACGCCGGCCCAGGAGCTGGCGCTCGTGGACCGGGAGCTGGACGCAGCGGTCCTTCGTCCGCCGACCCGTGAAGACGGGATCTCGTGGCGCACGATCGCCCGGGAGCCATTGATCCTTGCCCTGCCGGAGCACCATCGGCTGACGGAACAGCCGATCGTGGCGGTGGGAGACCTGCGCGGGGAAGGCTTCATCATGTATCCGGCCTCCTCCCGGTCGGTGGTGAACGATGCCATTGTCCGCAGCTGCCTGGCCGCGGATTTCTATCCGCGAGTGGAGCATGAGGCCGCGAAGACATCCACGCTGTTGTCGCTGGTTGCCGCCGGCCTTGGCGCCGCGCTGGTGCCGGAATCGGTGCAGGGTCTGGCACTGGAGGGCGTTGTCTACAGGCCGGTCCAGGATGCAGAATCCGTTGAGCTGGCCCTCGCCTGGCGGGCGGGCGATGAATCACCGCTGCTGCGGACCTTCCTGGACGTCCTCGAAGAAAACAACGTCTTTATTACTGCAAATTCCCCGGAGGATTCTCTTGAAAATCACCAGAATAGAGGCGATTCCCTTCGCCATCCCGTACCGGAAGCCGCTGCGCTTCGCCAGCGGCGAGGTGCACGTGGCCTCGCACATCCTGGTCAGGGTCCACAGCGAGGACGGGATTGTCGGGCAGGCTGAAGCTCCGCCGCGCCCCTTCACCTACGGGGAAACCCAGGAATCCATCGCCGCGGTGGTGGAAAAGGTCTTCGCCCCTGAAATCGTCGGGCTGTCCTGCCTGGACCGTGAATCCATCCACGCCATCCTCAACCGCACGGTCGGCAATCCCACGGCCAAGGCCGCCGTGGACATGGCCGTCTGGGATGTTATCGGCAAGTCGCTGCAGCAGCCAGTCACCCGCCTGCTGGGCGGCTACTCCGACCGGATGCGCGTGTCCCACATGCTCGGTTTCGATGAGCCGGCCAAGATGGTGGCCGAGGCGGAGCGGATGCGGGATACATATGGGATCACCACCTTCAAGGTCAAGGTCGGACGCCGCCCGTTCATGCTGGACGTCGACGTATGCCGCGCGCTCCGCGAAGGACTGGGGGACGGCGTCGAGCTGTATATCGATGGCAACCGGGGGTGGTCTGCATCCGAGTCCATGCGCGCCCTGCGCGCCATGGACGACCTCGACCTGACGCTGGCTGAGGAGCTGTGCCCGGCGGACGATGTGCTCGGACGCAAATGGCTGGTGGAGCAAAGCCCCATCCCCTTCGTAGCGGACGAAAGCGCTACCAGGCCCGGTGAGGTCACGCGCGAACTGCTCAACGGCGCGGCGAACGCCATCAGCATCAAGACGGCACGTACCGGCTTCACCTATTCCCAGCGCGTCCTCTACCAGTGCGAGGGACTCGGTGTGGAGGTCGTGATCGGCAACCAGATCGATGGCCAGATCGGCACGCTGTGTTCAGTGGTCTTTGGCTCCGCCTTCAAGTCGACTACGCAGCGGGCGGGGGAACTGTCCAACTTCCTGGACATGTCCGACGACCTGCTGGCCGAACCCCTTCAGATTTCGGGCGGCACTCTTGCCGTCCGGCAGGCCGCGGGCATCGGAATCGATATCGATCCCGACAAGCTCGCAAGATACCGGCAGGATTTGGGGAACTGACCCTGCCGAAACCCTATCCGCAGTACAAGTCCGTCCGCCGCCCTACCGCCATCAACACTGGCGGGGGCAGGACCTACGAATGGAGCATGACAATGACGCAGCAAACGGAATTCGACGCGAAGGCAGCCGAGTCCGGCAATGCAGCCACCGACCGCTTCCGCGAAAGCGGCAAGACGGCCGGACTGGACGTTCCCAAGGAGCGGGTCTCCCTGCTGGCCGGTGAGGTCCTGAACGCGGTCTACGAGGCCATCCGCAAGCACAAGGTCACCTACGACGAGTACAACGCCCTGAAGGCCTGGCTGATCAACGTGGGCGAAGACGGCGAATGGCCGCTGTTCCTCGATGTCTGGGTTGAGCATGTGGTCGAAGAGGTTGCCACTGAGGACCGCGAGGGCAACAAGGGCACCATCGAGGGTCCGTACTACATTCCGGAGTCCCCGAAGCTTGAGACTCCCGCCACCCTGCCCATGCGCGAGGATGAGAAGGGCACCCCGCTGTTGTTCCAGGGCCAGGTCCGGTCCACCGACGGTAAGCCGCTGGCCGGAGCGCATGTTGAGATGTGGCACGCCGACGACTACGGCTTCTACTCGCAGTTCGCCCCGGGCCTGCCGGAGTGGAACCTGCGCGGCACGGTCGTTGCCGATGAAAACGGCAACTTCCAGATCAACACCATCCAGCCGGCGCCGTACCAGATCCCGACCGACGGCGCGTGCGGCAAGCTGATCGCCGCCGCCGGCTGGCACGCCTGGCGCCCGGCGCACATCCACCTGAAGGTCTCGGCCCCCGGCCACCAGCTGCTGACCGCCCAGCTGTACTTCACCGGCGACGCCCACCTCTCCGACGACATCGCTTCCGCCGTCAAGCCGGAGCTGGTCCTGGACCCGACTCCCACGGGCAATGGTGACGGCCGCGAGGTCACGTACGACTTCGTACTGGATCCGGCCAACGCCTAAGCTGAAGGCCAGCCAACCAACGAGGAGGGAAAACCGTGCTGTTTTCGGTAAAGATGGATGTCAATATTCCGCAGGACCTCGACCCGCAGGTCAAGGCGGACACGATCGCCAGGGAGAAGGCCTACTCGCACGAACTGCAGAAGGCCGGCGAATGGGCCCATATCTGGCGCTGCGTGGGGCAGTACTCCAACATCAGCATCTTCGATGTGAAGGACAACGAGCGGCTGCATGAGATTCTGTGGGGCCTGCCGTTGTTCCCCTACATGGACATCGAGGTGACGCCGCTGGCAGTCCACCCGTCGGATATCGCACTGCTGGACGAAGCACGGTAGTTTCCTTTCCCCGGCGGGGGACGCAGGCCCGGGTCCATCGGCATAATGCCGGTGGACCCGGGCTTTTGTGCACCCGGACGAGGTGCCTCTACCATCACCCGTTTCGCGGGGTGTTTGAAGCAGGAAAACGCGAAGTCCCCCCGCGGCATGTGCTGCGGGGGGACCAGGGTGCCCTCGATAGGATTCGAACCTACGGCCTTCTGCTCCGGAGGCAGACGCTCTATCCCCTGAGCTACGAGGGCGGGATCCGGCGGCACTTCCAAGTGCCGATCCCCAATGGGACAGATAGAGCTTAGCAGGTGCGGCGGCACACGCGAAAACTGGAGGCCGCCATACGCCGGCGCAGGCTGGCTCCGGGCTGCGCCGGCGGGAACTACCTGGCCAAGGTCACCAGGAACTCCACGACCCCTTCCGGCTCCACCTTCACGAAGCCGAGGTCCGGTGCGGTGATTCCGTAGTCGGCGTACACCATCGGAATCTGGCCCTGCACCTGGACTTGGTCGCCGTCGGTCTGGACCTGGGCATCGAAGGCGACCGGCCGGGTTGCGCCTGCGATGGTCAATTCGCCGGTGAGCGGAACCGTTGCGGTCGTTCCGTCCGCCAGGGCAGCCAGCGGTGCCGGATCGGTCAGCGTGAAGGTGGCTACCGGGTTCTTCGGGACATCGAGCAGCGTGCTGTGGAAGAACTGGTCACGCGAGGCATTGTCGGTGGCGACGCTGTCCAGTTCCACTTCGATCGTGGCGTCGGTCAGGGCTGCATCGGCGACGACGGCATCTCCCGTAACTTCCGAGGTGCGGCCGACGACGGTAACCGGCTGCCCGGACAGGACTTCGTCAACCCGGTAGCCGGCCTGCGAGCCGGTGGAAATGCTCCATTGGCCGTTGAGCTGGGAGAGATCGGTGGCTTGGCCGACATCCGTGCCGGATGGGGTGGTACCGGATGGGGTGGTGCCAGCGGCAGTGGTGCTGGCGGCAGCCGACTGCGGCAGGGCCAGTTCCTCCTCGGGTGCCGGGGCGAGGAACCTGGCGTAGAGGAAGACTCCGCCGAGGACCAGCAGGGCCACGGCGGCCAGGCTTCCGATGATCCACGGAAGCCGGCGTTTCTTGGTGGAATTGTTCACGGTCGTGCTCCTTGGCGTGATTGCGGGTCAGGGGGGGCCAATGGGACGGGACACCCGCTACAACGACTACTTGAGGGTGCAAGGTTCACGGAAATCCCGGATACGTGCTCCCCGTGAGGAAGATCACCGTGCTGCAAGACCGGCCCGGGACGGCAGGCGGGCGGGATTTAACCGGGTGGATACGGCGACGGTAGGCTAGGGGGGTGACTCCAGAAGAACTCTCTGCCGCTGTATCCGCCTGCCTCCAGGACGCCATCGACGCCGGTGAACTCGCCGTCGAACTGCCCAGGGAAGTGCGGGTCGAGCGGCCGAAGAACCGCGAGCACGGAGACTGGGCCACCAACATCGCCATGCAGCTGGCCAAGCCGGCAGGGGTGCCGCCGCGCCAGGTTGCGCAGCTGCTCAGCTCCCGGCTGAGTGAAATGCCCGGTGTGTCCAAGGTCGAGATCGCCGGACCGGGATTCCTGAACATCACCGTCGACGCGGCGGCGGCGGGGGAGCTGGCCAAGACCATCGTGGAGGCCGGCTCCGCCTACGGCAACAACGATTCGCTGGCCGGGCATGTCATCAACATGGAATTCGTTTCCGCGAACCCCACGGGCCCGCTGCACATCGGCCACACCCGCTGGGCTGCGCTCGGCGACTCCATCGCCCGCGTGCTGCATGCCAGCGGTGCGGATGTCACCACGGAGTACTACATCAACGACGCGGGTTCCCAGATGGACACCTTCGCCTCGTCGGTGCTGGCTCGCATCCACGGCCGGGAGGTGCCGGAAGGCGGGTACCCGGGCGAATACATTGTGGAACTGGGCCGGAAGGTGCTTCAGCAGCATCCGGACATCCGCGAACTCACCGACGACGCCGCGCTGCCGATCGTGCGCCATGCCGCCTATCAGGCCCAGATGGAGGAGATCCGCCAGACGCTGCATGACTTCGATGTCAGCTTCGACGTCTACTTCTCCGAGCAGGACCTGCACCGCAACGGGGCCATCGAAAAGGCCGTGGCCCGCTTGCGCGAACAGGGCCACATTTTCGATGACGGCGGCGCCGTCTGGCTGCGCACCACGGACTTCGGCGACGACAAGGACCGCGTCCTGATCCGGGCCAATGGCGAACCGACCTACTTTGCCGCGGATGCAGCCTACTACCTGTCGAAGAAGGACCGCGGCTTCCCGGAGAAGATCTACCTCCTGGGTGCGGACCACCACGGCTACATCGGCCGGCTCAAGGCCATCGCGGCCGCAGCAGGCGACGACCCGGAGAAGAACATCGAGGTGCTGATCGGCCAGCTGGTGTCCGTCAACGGAGCCAAGCTGTCCAAGCGGGCCGGAAACATCATCGAGCTGCGGGACCTGATCAGCTGGCTCGGCAAGGACGCCGTGCGTTATTCGCTGGGCCGCTCCCCGGCCGATTCGCCGCTGACGCTGGATCCGGAGCTGCTGAAGAAGAACACAAACGACAACCCGGTGTTCTACGTCCAGTACGCCCACGCCCGGACCTGCGCCGTCGGACGCAATGCCGAAGCAGCCGGCGTCGACCGGTCCGCCTTCGACGGCGCCCGACTGGACCACCCCACGGAATCCGAGCTGCTGGCGCACCTGGGCGCCTATCCGTCGGTCGTAGGCCAGGCGGCGAAGTTCCGCGAGCCGCACCGCGTGGCCCGCCACCTCGAGGTGATTGCCGGCGCCTACCACCGCTGGTACGACGCCTGCCGCATCATTCCCTTCGGCGACGAGGAAATCACCGACCTCAACCGCACCCGCCTGTGGCTGAACAGCGCCACCTCGCAGGTGCTGGCCAACGGCCTGGGCCTGCTGGGTGTTTCCGCCCCGGAAAGGATGTGAGCTGCGTGGACATCGCGGCAACCCCCGCCACCGCCTCACCGCTGGCCCCCGAATGGCTCAGCGTCCCCGCGGACGTCAATGCGCTGCGGCCGGTCATGTGGGCCCAGGACGTCGGACGCGGCGGCGACAGCCAGCTCACCGTCTCCGGCCTGCCCGTCAAGCAGCTTGCCGAGGAGTACGGCACGCCGCTGTTCGTTGTCTCCGAAGCGGATTTCCGCGCCCGCGCCCGGGCCTTCAAGGACTCCTTCGACGCCGCCTTCAAGGACCTGTGCGGTGGCGTCGACGTCTACTATGCAGGCAAGTCCTTCCTCTGCACCGAAATTGCCCGCTGGGTGGACCAGGAGGGGCTGCGCCTGGACACCTGCAGCGGCGGGGAACTGGCCGTCGCCGCCCGGGCCGGCCTGGACGGCGCGAACCTTGGCCTGCACGGCAACAACAAGTCCGACGCCGAGCTCAACCGCGCGCTGGACATGGGGCTGGGCCGGATCATCGTAGACAGCCTGGCGGAGCTCTACCGCCTGGGCGCGCTGGCATCGGCCAGGGGAACCACCGCGAATGTCATGCTGCGCCTGACCCCGGGCGTCCACGCGCACACGCACGAATTCATTGCCACCGCCCATGAGGACCAGAAGTTCGGCCTGTCCATGGCAGCGGACGACGGCGGCCTCTCGCCTGCCGCCCGTGGCGTCGCCGCGGCGCTGGCGAACCCGGGCATCACCCTGCTCGGCCTGCACTGCCACATCGGCTCGCAGATCTTCGAACCGGAGGGCTTCGCCCTGGCAGCCAAGCGGCTGCTCAGCTTCCTGGCCGAAATCAAGGCCGTCCACGGCGTCGAACTGCCCGAACTGGATCTCGGCGGCGGCTACGGCATCGCCTACACCGAGGAGGACACCCCGCGGCCGCCGGCCGAGATCGCCCAGGCGATGGCCGACGTCGTTGGCTCCACCTGTGCCGCGCTCAACCTGAAGGTGCCGCGGATTTCGATCGAGCCGGGCCGCGCCATCGTCGGCAGCACTACCTTCACCCTGTATGAAGCAGGCACCATCAAGACCGTGAATGTCGATTCCCCGGTGGCCGGCGAGGCCGGTGTTACGTATCCGCGCCGTTATGTTTCGGTGGACGGCGGCATGAGTGACAACGCCCGTCCGGTGCTCTATGACGCGGATTATTCGGCGGTTCTTGCCTCCCGTGGCTCGGCGGCTGCCCCGGTACTGTCCCGTGTGGTGGGCAAACATTGCGAGAGCGGGGACATTGTTGTTAGAGATGTATATTTGCCCGAGGATGTAGCAGCCGGTGATCTACTTGCAGTGCCGGGAACGGGTGCGTACTGCTGGGCCCTGTCCAGCAACTACAACTACATCGCGCGTCCTCCGGTCATTGCTGTCAGCAACTCAAACGCCCGGCTGATCATCCGCGGCGAAACCGAAGACGATCTGCTGGCACGCGATATGGGAGCTTGAAAGACCTTAATGAAGACACTGAAAGTAGCACTGCTGGGCTGTGGCAATGTAGGTTCCCAGGTTGCGCGCATCCTGCTTGAGGATGCGGATCTGCTGGCCGAGCGGGTCGGTGCGCGGCTGGAACTGTCCGGCATTGCGGTGCGCAATCCGGATGCGCCGCGCGAAGTGCAGTTGGACCGTTCCCTCTTTACCACCGACGCCGAAGGACTGATTGTCGGCGCGGACATCGTCATCGAGCTGATGGGCGGCATCGAACCGGCCAAGTCGTTGATCACCGCGGCCATCAAGAACGGTGCCGCTGTGGTCACCGGCAACAAGGCGCTGTTGGCCGAGCACGGCCCGAAGCTCTACGAGAAGGCTGACGCCGCCGGGGTCCAGCTGGCCTACGAGGCCGCGGTCGCAGGCGCTATCCCGATCATCCGCCCCATCCGGGACAGCCTGGCCGGGGACAAGATCACCCGCGTACTGGGCATCGTCAACGGCACCACGAACTACATCCTCGACCAGATGGACAGCACCGGCGCCCAGTTCGAAGACGCCCTGGCCGATGCCCAGAGGCTGGGCTTCGCTGAGGCGGACCCGACCGCCGATATCGAGGGCCTCGATGCGGCGGCGAAGGCCACGATCCTGGCCTCCCTGGCCTTCCACACCCGCTTCAGCCTGAAGAAGGTGCACTGCGAGGGGATCACGAAGGTCACCGCGGCCGATATCGCGGCCGCGAAGGATGAAGGCTACGTCATCAAGCTGCTGGCGATCTGTGAGCAGATCCGAGGCACCAAGGGCCAGGACGACGCCGGCATCAGCGTCCGCGTGCACCCCACCCTGCTGCCGCGCGAGCATCCGCTGGCCGCCGTGCACGGGGCGTTCAATGCAGTCTTCGTCGAGGCCGAATCCGCCGGTTCCCTGATGTTCTATGGCGCCGGCGCCGGCGGCAGGCCCACGGCTTCGGCCATCCTCGGCGACGTCGTGAGCGCGGCACGCCGCCGCGTCCTGGGCGGTCCCGGCGTGACCGAGAGCGCCAGGTCGAAGGTTCCGGCGCTGGGCATGGAATCCGTGGTCACCAGCTATTCGCTGGGGCTCGAGGTCCGGGACACGCCCGGCGTGCTGGCGACGATCGCCCAGGTCTTCGCTGACCACGGCGTGTCCATCGAGACCATACGCCAGTCGGTGCAGCACGGTGCAGCCGAAGCGGCGGGCCAGCCGGCCGCCGGCCCGGGAAACGGATCTGACAGCGCCTTCCTGCGCGTCGTCACGCACCGTGCCTCGGATGCCTCGCTGGCCGCCACCGTTGAGGCCATCAGGGGCCTGGACGTCGTCAAGTCTGTCACCTCCGTAATCCGAGTAGAGGGAATCTAAGTGGCCCATCAATGGCGCGGTGTCATCCGCGAATATGCCGATCGACTGCCGGTGACCGACCGGACCGAAATCATTACCCTGGGCGAAGGCGGCACCCCGCTCGTCCACGCCCGGGCCATCTCGGAGCTGACCGGCAATACGGTCTACCTCAAAGTCGAGGGCATGAACCCCACCGGTTCCTTCAAGGACCGCGGGATGACCATGGCCATGACTGCGGCCGTTGAATCCGGGGCCAAGGCAGTGGTATGCGCCTCGACCGGCAACACCTCCGCGTCGGCCGCGGCCTACGCCACCCAGGCCGGCATCACGTGCGCAGTGCTGGTGCCGGACGGAAAAATCGCCATGGGCAAGCTTAGCCAGGCGATCGCCCACGGCGCCGAACTGCTGCAGGTCAAAGGCAATTTCGACGACTGCCTTGACGTCGCCCGCAAACTGGCGGAGGCGTACCCGGTGTTCCTGGTGAATTCGGTCAACCCCGCACGCATCGAAGGTCAGAAGACCGGTGCCTTCGAAGTCGTTGACTACCTGGGCGACGCGCCGGACTACCATCTGCTGCCCGTGGGCAACGCCGGAAACATCAGTGCCTACTGGAAGGGCTACAAGGAGTACAGCCAGCCCTACACCACCGCTGCCGGCGCCGTCCTGCCGTCCGTGGCGACCAGGACCCCGGCCATGTGGGGCTTCCAGGCAGCCGGCGCCGCTCCGTTAGTGGCCGGCCACCCGATCACGGAACCGGACACCATTGCCACGGCGATCCGGATCGGCAACCCGGCGTCCTGGGATATGGCCATCGCCGCCCGGGACGAGTCCGGGGGCCTCATCGACTCGGTGACGGATGAGGAAATCCTCGCAGCCCACCGCTGGTTGTCCTCCCGTGAAGGCGTGTTCGTGGAACCGGCCTCCGCGGCCGGCGTCGCGGGCCTGCTCAAGAAGCACAAGGCCGGCGAGGCTCCGAGCGGCAAGATCATCGTCATCACTGTGACCGGCCACGGACTGAAGGACCCGCAGTGGGCCCTGCGGACCGAGGACGGTTCCGAGGTCCAGCCCACCAAGGTGGAGTACGACGTCGTCAGCGTCGCCCGGGCACTGGGCCTGGAAAGCTGACGCTTTCCACCGCAGGGCGGCCCAACGCACCGCACCTGGCCATCGGCGATTCGGGAGTTAGCCATTATCAGCAGTGAAGGAACAGCAGTGAGCCTGGACAGGCAGCCGGCCGGACATGCGGTTGGACCAGCAGACATGGTCGAACCGGGACAGGCTGTCACGGTCACCGTGCCGGCCACCAGCGCCAACCTCGGCCCGGGCTTCGACAGCCTGGGCCTGGCGGTCAGCCTCTACGACACGGTGACGGTGCGGACCACTGGGGCCGACGGCATTACCGTCGATGTCGAAGGGGAAGGCGCGGCTGATGTGCCGCGCGACGCCTCGCACCTGGTCGTCCGGACCATCCTGGATACACTGCACCGCGCCGGTTATGGCGCTTCGGGCCTGGCGCTGCAGGCACGCAATGTCATCCCGCATGGGCGGGGGCTGGGCTCCTCAGCCTCCGCCATCGTCACCGGTGTGCTGGCGGCCAATGCACTCCTGCCCGCACCGGTCCGCATGGACGGCACGGCGGTGCTCCAGCTCTGCTCGTCGCTGGAGGGGCACCCGGACAACGTCGCTCCCGCGCTGTCCGGAGCCCTGGCGATTTCGTGGGAAGGCCGCCGTGAGTTCGGCAGCACCCGGGTTGCAGTGCATCCGGAGATTGTCCCGGTCGTGGCGATTCCCGCCGTCGAACTGTCCACCGAAGCGGCCCGCGCCCTGCTGCCGTCCTCGGTTCCGCACCAGAGCGCGGCGGCCAACGCCGGCCGGGCCGCCCTGCTGGTCCATGCGCTGGTCCAGGAGCCGCAGCTGCTGCTGGAAGGGACGCTGGACAGCCTGCACCAGGATTACCGCGCTGAGGCAATGCCGGCCAGCGCCGCCCTGATGAAGCACCTGCGGGAACTCGGCTACGCCGCGGTGATATCCGGTGCCGGGCCGACGGTCATGACGCTTGCGTCCAGCCCGGCGCAGGCGGGGCGGATCCAGGCAGCGATCGCGGATTACCTCGAAGCCGCAGGCGGCCCCGGTTCATGGCGTGTGCTGCGTCTGAACGTGGATACGGAAGGTGCTAAAGTAGAAGTGCACCAACGGTAGTAACCATCCGGATATCCGTATAGTTCCCTGGGGAAGATTTCCGGACCGGGTTATTCGGACAATTTGTTACAAGAACAGATTCGTCCGGTTGGACAGCTGCTTCACTGGCGGCCTTCCGATGCAAGGGCCGTCGAATCGTGGGCCCTCCTTCCCAATGACCGCCAGCTGCGCAGCAGTTTCCAGTTCCCGGTGCAGCCTTCATGGATCCTGCCGCCTTGGCGCAGTGTCACTCCTGCCAAGAGCCGCAGTGCACTGCTACAACCGGCGGATCCGACGCAAGGTTTTCATACAAGAAGCGGCTTTGCCAGGCCCGATGCCTCGGCAAACCCGCACTTGGCCATCCGTCTGACCTATGGCCAAGGGCATAATCAGCACGATCCACATCCGAGCTGGATCGTTTATCGAGGGGGAAGGATCCTTCGTGACAGAAACCACTGACCTGACTGCAGGAGTGGCTACCGCCGCTGCCGCCGACTCCGGCGCTCCGGCTTCCAAGTCCTCCGGTCTGGCAGGGCTTAAGCTGGCCCAGCTGCAGGTTCTCGCCGGCCAGCTGGGAATCACCGGCGGTTCGCGGATGCGCAAGAGCGACCTAGTGGCAGCCATCTCCGACCATCAGCGCGGCTCCGCCGTAGCCGACCGCCCGGTGCGCAGCACCAGGGCCGGCAAGGCAGCCGCTGCCGCCGAAGGGGGCAACGGTACGGCTCCCGCAGCTGTTCCTGAGGCCGCTCCCGCGGCAGCCGCGACGGCTGCCGGCCAGGAAGCTGCACCGAAGGAAACCGCCGAGCCCGGTGCTGCCAAGGAGGAACCCGCCCGTGCGCCGCGGACCCGCAACCGCAACCGCCGGGCTGCGAGTGACGGCGTCGTAACCGCTCCTGAGGCGGCCGGGCAGGCCGCAACTGAGGCTCCCGCTGCTGCGGAAGCTCCCACGGTTGCGGAAGCTCCCGCTGCTGCGGAGGCTGCCCAGTCCGGAACAGCCCAGTCCGGAACAGCCCAGTCCGGCAGCGAGCAGGCTGGGGAGACCGCCCAGGGCGAGCAGCGGGACAACCGCCGCGGCCGTAGCCGGGGACGGCGCGGCGACGCGCAGGGCGGCGAGACCCAGGCAGCGGGGACCACCGAGGAAAGCCAGCAGGCAGAGGCACAGCCCGCCGAAGCCCAGCAGCCGGCCGAGGGCGGCCAGCAGGGCGAGGCGCAGACCGATCGCCAGCGCGGTGACGCCGGCAGCCGCCGCGAACGCGGCCGCGGAGAGCGCACGGACAACCGCACGGACAACCGCACGGACAACCGCGACCGCCGCGACAACCGCGATGAAGAGGACAGCAGCCGCAACCGCCGCAACCGCCGCAACCGCAGCGACCGCAGCGAACGGAACGAGCGCTACCGCGACCGCAACGAGCGCCGCCGCGGCCGAGGCCAGAGCCCCGACGTGGAGGACGTCGAAATCACCGAGGACGATGTGCTGCTGCCTGTGGCCGGCATCCTCGACGTGCTCGAGAACTACGCCTTCATCCGGACGTCCGGCTACCTGCCGGGCCCCAACGATGTCTATGTTTCCCTGGCCCAGGTCAAGAAATACCACCTGCGCAAGGGCGACGCTGTCGTCGGAGCCATCCGCGCGCCGCGCGACGGCGAGAACCCGGGCAACTCCCGCCAGAAGTTCAACGCACTGGTGCGCCTGACCACCGTCAACGGCAAGAGCCCCGAGGACCACAAGGACCGCGTGGAGTTCTCCAAGCTGGTTCCGCTGTACCCGTCGGAGCGGCTGCGGCTGGAGACTGAGCCGAAGAAGATCGGTCCGCGCGTGATCGACCTCGTCGCCCCGATCGGCAAGGGACAGCGAGGCCTGATCGTCTCCCCGCCGAAGGCGGGCAAGACGCTGATCCTGCAGGCGATCGCCAATGCCATCACCATCAACAACCCCGAGGTCCACCTCATGATGGTGCTGGTCGACGAACGTCCCGAAGAAGTCACGGACATGCAGCGCACTGTCAAGGGCGAGGTCATTGCCTCGACCTTCGACCGCCCGGCGGACGACCACACTACGGTGGCGGAGCTGGCGATCGAACGCGCCAAGCGACTGGTCGAAATGGGTATGGACGTCGTCGTGCTGCTGGACTCCATGACCCGGCTGGGCCGTGCGTACAACCTGTCGGCACCGGCCTCCGGCCGTATCCTGTCCGGTGGTGTGGATTCCTCGGCCCTGTACCCGCCGAAGCGGTTCTTCGGTGCTGCGCGCAACATCGAGAACGGCGGCTCGCTGACCATCCTGGCGACCGCGCTGGTGGAGACCGGCTCCAAGATGGACGAAGTCATCTTCGAGGAATTCAAGGGCACCGGCAACATGGAACTGCGGCTGTCCCGCAGCCTTGCGGACAAGCGCATCTTCCCGGCGGTCGACGTGAACGCGTCCGGTACCCGCCGCGAAGAGAACCTGCTCTCGCCCGACGAGGTCAAGATCATGTGGAAGCTGCGCCGTGTGCTCTCCGGACTGGAGACGCAGCAGGCACTGGAGCTGCTGACCAACAAGATCCGCGACACGCAGTCCAATGTCGAGTTCCTGATGCAGGTGCAGAAGACGACGCTGGGTTCCAAGTCGGATAACGACAAGTAGCTGGATCGCCGCTTATTCCTGCCGGCCCCGCCCCTGTGCGGGACGGCTTTCGACCTTCGGTCGTTCGCCGTCCCGCACAGCCAGGCCCGATGCCACTCCCGGGCCGGCAGGAATAAGCGGCTTGCGCTGTGTTAAGCGTCCTTGACCGTCGCCGGCGGTTGAAATTGTTTAATTGACTCATACGAGTCGTTGAGAGGTTTTGAGATGTTTGAGTCCGTTCAGGGGCTGCTGGAGGAGCATTCCGCGATCCAGGCGCAATTAAGTGATCCTGCGGTGTACGCTGACCAGGCCCTGGCCAGGAAGCTGGGCCGGCGCTCCGCACAGCTGAACGGCATCGTCGAGGCCTACCACCGCTGGCACGGACTGCAGGATGACCTGGCGGCCGCGGAGGAAATGGCGGACGAGGATCCGGAATTCGCCGCGGAGGTTCCGGTGCTGCGCGAGCAGCTGGAAGCAGCACAGGAGAAGCTGCGCCGGCTGCTTATTCCGCGCGATCCGGACGACGGCCGCAATGTCATCATCGAGGTCAAGGGCGGTGAAGGCGGCGACGAAGCGGCCCTGTTCGCTGGTGACCTGCTGCGGATGTACATGCGCTACGCCGAGTCCCGCGGCTGGAAGACAGAGATCATTTCCGCCACGGAATCGGACCTCGGCGGCTACAAGGACGTGTCGATGGCGGTCAAGGGCTCCTCCAGCGACCCCGCCGAAGGCGTGTTCGCGCGGCTCAAGTTCGAAGGCGGCGTCCACCGCGTCCAGCGCGTACCCGTTACTGAATCCCAGGGACGCATCCATACTTCGGCCGCCGGCGTCCTGGTGCTCCCCGAGGTGGATGAGCCGGAGGAAGTCGAGATCAGCCAGAATGACCTGAAGATCGATGTCTACCGGTCATCCGGTCCCGGCGGACAGTCCGTCAACACCACCGACTCGGCAGTGCGCATCACGCACCTGCCGACCGGCATCGTGGTGGCGATGCAGAACGAGAAGTCCCAGCTGCAGAACCGCGAGGCTGCGATGCGTGTCCTGCGCGCACGCCTGCTGGCGCACCAGCAGGAACAGATCGACGCCGCCAATTCGGACATGCGCAAGTCGCAGATCCGCACCATGGACCGCTCGGAACGAATCCGTACCTACAACTTCCCGGAGAACCGGGTCGCGGACCACCGCACCGGCTACAAGGCCTACAACCTGGACGCTGTGATGAACGGCGAGCTGGAACCGGTCATCCAGTCTGCCATCGAGATGGACGAGCAGTCCCGCCTGGACGCCCTCGGCGAAGACCACTAGGCGGTGGCCGCCCGATCGCTGGCTGAAGCGCTGGCAGAGGCAGCGCGGACGCTGGCCGTGGCCGGGGTGCCAACTCCCCGGGTAGACGCGGAACTGCTTGCTGCCCATCTGCTGGGGGAATCGCTGGGCAGGGTCCGGGCCCTGGCATTTTCCGATGCGGCCGCCCCCGCGGGCTTCGATGACCTCGTGGTCGAACGCGCCCGCCGCATCCCGCTGCAGCACATCACCGGAAAGGCCTATTTCCGGCATCTGGAGCTGGCGGTCGGCCCCGGCGTCTTCGTGCCGCGGCCGGAAACCGAGACGGTGGCGCAGCTGGCGATCGACCGGGCGGCGCCCTTGGACCGCCCCAAGGTGGTGGATCTGGGCACCGGGTCGGGGGCCATCGCGGGATCGGTGGCCGGGGAAGTGCGCCAGGCCGAGGTCTATGCCGTAGAACTGAGCCCGTTGGCGCATGCCTGGGCCGAGCGCAACTTGGCGCCGCTGGGAGTCACGCTGATTCTGGGGGACCTGCGCGAGGCGCTGTCCGACCAGAACGGAACCTTCGACGTCGTTGTCTCCAACCCGCCGTATATTCCCGCCGAGGCGATCCCGAACGAGCCGGAAGCCGCGGAGCATGATCCGCCCGAGGCCCTGTACGGCGGGGGAGCGGACGGGATGGAACTTCCGGCTGCCGCCGCCGGGGCGGCAGCGCGCCTGCTCAAGCCCGGCGGATTCTTTGTGATGGAGCATGCGGAGGTGCAGGCCGGAACCATCGCCGCGATGCTGTCCGCGGATCCGCACTGGACCGAGGTGCGCACGCACCGCGACCTGAACGACAGGGAGCGCGCCACCTCCGCGGTGCGGACCTGAACCGGGTACCGCGCCGGCGGCCGGCGATGCCGGGACGGTGCGGCACAGATGAAAGAATGATGACGTGACCACCACCTATGACTGCACCGACGACGTACAGCGCAGCGAGGGCCTGGCC
This sequence comes from Arthrobacter sp. B0427-1-12, assembly GCF_059092905.1. NCBI lineage: Bacteria > Bacillati > Actinomycetota > Actinomycetes > Micrococcales > Micrococcaceae > Arthrobacter > Arthrobacter sp. B0427-1-12. Next base: position 47,726 of record NZ_JBNHIC010000013.1, read on the forward strand.
CACGCGCAGCGCGCCATTGCCAGCAAGCAGTGCATTGTCCTGCCCACCGACACCGTTTACGGCATCGGGGCTGACGCCTTCTCGCCGCAGGCCGTGGCGACGCTGCTGGCCGCCAAGGGGAGGGGCCGGAGCATGCCGCCGCCCGTGCTGATTCCCCGGCTGCAGACGCTGGACGGGCTCGCCACCGGGGTCGGGGCGGACGCCCGCAAACTCGCCGAGGCCTTCTGGCCCGGCGGGCTGACCCTGATCCTCCACGCGCAGCCTTCGCTGACCTGGGATCTGGGGGACACCAAGGGCACGGTGGCACTGCGCGTGCCGGACGACCAGGTGGCCCTGGACCTGCTGGCACTGACTGGGCCGCTGGCTGTTTCCTCGGCGAACCGGACCGGCTCGGCCGCGGCACAGACCGCCGCTGCCGCCAGCTCCCAGCTGGGGGAGTCCGTTGAGGTCTACCTCGACGGCGGCTACCGGCCCGAAGCAGGCAAGGGCGACGGCACGCCGTCGACGATTGTCGATGCTACCGGTGAGCACCTCAAGGTGGTCCGGGTCGGCGCCATAACCCTCGACCAGCTGCGGGAGGTTGTCCCGGAGGTGCTGGGCTACGGCCAGGAACCGCCGTCCGCTAGGGTTGAGCCGGAGCCGGCCGGGACCGGTCCGGCTGAGCCCGCCCCTACCGTGTCCGATCCGCAGCAGCCTGGCGAAGAACCCCGCTGATCGCCGCGGGCAGGGTAAGCCCGGCGCGCTGCGCCCAGCCGTCCACCTGGCGCTGGCCGAACCACATGAGTTCAACGCGCCGGAGTCCACCCTGGAGCCGGTTTCCGGCGGCACGGGAGGCAAGCCCGCCGGCGGCCAGCAGGTACCTGCAGACCGCGGCGGGCAGCTGGACCGGCTGCCTGCCGCCGGCTGCCTCGAGCACGGAACTGACCGTCATGCCTTCCCAAGGCTGCAGCACGACCGGCGGGACATCCCCCTCATAAACACCGATCCCGTGGACCAGGGCAGTCAGGGAAGCCAGGGAGGTCACCGGCGTCGGTGCCGTGCCCGGCGCGGCCACAGACGCCAGGGGTGAGCGGGCGAGGCGGACGAGTTTCATTGTCGTCGGCCGGTCCGGCCCCTGCACGGAGGTGGCCCTGATGATCGTGGTCGCCGTCCGGCCCTCGCCCGAGGAAGCAGCGGCAAGCCGCAGGGCTGCTTCCCCCAGGGCCTTGGACCGTGAATACGGGGAGAAGGGCGCATAGCTGTCGGATTCATCAAGCACAGGAGAATGTCCCTGCACCGCGGCACTGCTGAGGTGGATGAACCGCCGGACGCCGGCGGCTTCAGCGGCCCTGCGGAGCACGCTCGGCAGCAGGGCATTCGCCCCGGTCAGCCGGGGTGAGTCCGCGCCCGATGGCGTCGCCAGGCCGGCCGCATTGACGACGACGTCCACTGCCTGCATCTGCGCGGCGAGTTCGCCGGTGATCCCGGCCTGGGCCTGCGCTTCGCGGAGGAGGTCCGCTGCGCCCGGGGCCGAAGACTCCAGCCGCGGAGCGGCTGCGCTGATGACGTCCTCGCCGCGGCTTTCGAGCTCGCGGACACAGGCCGAACCGACAAAACCGCTGGCGCCAAGCACCATCCACCGTGTCAACGCACACCTTTCGCTCGGGATAAACTTACGCAGATTGCCAAATTAGCTGGACGGAACAGCCAGCGAAAACAGCCAGTGTCCAGCTTAGACGGCGGATTCGGATCAACGAGAGGAACGGGTACGCAGCGTATGACGTCCCGAGAGGACCCGGCCCACGTCAAAGTCATTGCCGTAGTAGTCAGTTTCAACCGCCGTGAACTGCTCGCCAGGACCCTGTCCGGCATCGCCGCGGGCAACACCGTCCCGGACGCGGTGGTGGTCGTGGACAACGCCTCCACGGACGGTGCGGCGCAGATGGTGGCGGACCTGGACACGCCCCTGGACATCGACCTCGTCGTGCTGCCGAAGAATGTCGGGGGAGCCGGCGGTTTCACCGTCGGTATCGACCGGGCGGTGCAGCGCCATGGCGCCGACCTGGTCTGGGTCATGGACGATGACACCGAACCCCATCCCGGGGCGATGGAAGCGGCCGTCCGGGCCTGGATCGACTATGCGCCGGCCCGCGAGGACCGTCCGGCGGCAGTGGCCAGCCGTGTTGTCTGGAGCGATGGCCAGGAACACCCGATGAACACCATGCGTGAACGGATCGGAGTCTCGGCGGGCCAGCGGCGCCGCGCCGCCGCTGTGGACGGGATGTCCATCCGCTCGGGGTCCTTCGTCTCCCTCTTTATGGACGCCCGGGAAATCCGGCGTGTGGGACTGCCGTGGGCGGACTACTTTATCTGGGGCGACGATTTCGAGTATTCAACCCGGCTGACGCGGTTCCGGGATGCGGTCCTGGTTCCGGCCTCGGTGGTCTCCCACCACACCAGGAAGCTGGGCACGACCGACGTCGACCCGGGCCCGCGGTTCTACTACGAGGTGCGCAACCGGATCTGGCTCTACACACGTTCCCGGTCCCTGGCTCCGTGGGAAAAGGTCCTCTACACCGGTGCGACGCTGCGCATCTGGGCCCGCACTTTCGCCAAGTCCGGCAACCGGCGCGTGCTGCTGGACGGGCTGGCCCGCGGCGTCCGGGATTCGCTGCGGCCACCGCGGAGCAACGAAGCAGTGCTGCAGGATGTCTACCGGCTCGACGATGGCCTCGGCGCCGGCGCCGGCCGCCCGGAGGCGGAACCGGGGCCGATTCCGTTTTCTGTGCTGCTGCCCGTCTATCACGCCGACACGCCGGAACGGCTGCGGCGGGCCTTCGAATCGAGCACTTCGGAGCAAACGCTCAAACCGTCGGAGGTTGTCCTGGTGCGCGACGGCAAGGTCGGCGCAGCGCTGGAGGATGAGATTGCCCGGCTGGTGCGTGGGTCCCGGATTCCGGTCCGCCGGGTCGATCTGGACCGGAATGCCGGGCTGGCTGCAGCGCTGACCGCCGGGCTGGAGCGCTGCTCGTACGACGTCGTGGCGCGCGCCGATGCCGACGATGTGTCCCGGCCCGATCGGTTTGAACGCCAGCTTCCGCTGATCGCCGACGGGGCCGACGTCGTCGGGGCGGCGATGACTGAAATCGGCGACGACGAAACGCTCGTGCTGGCCACCCGGACAGTGCCGACCGGGCGGGCCGCGATCGAGCGGGTGTCCCGGATCCGCAACCCGATCAACCACCCCACGGTGGTCTTCCGCAGGTCGGCGGTGGCCGCCGTCGGGGGCTACCAGCCCGTCCCCAAGGCGGAGGACTATTGGTTGTGGGTACGCATGATGCGTGCGGGAGCGGACCTGCGGAACGTCAACGAGCCGCTCGTGTCCTACCGCATCAGCGACGGCGCCTACGAACGGCGCGGCGGTCCGCAGGCTTTCCGAGCGGAAATGGACCTGCTGCGCCGCCTGCACGCGATCGGGCACCTGACAAACCTAGAATGGATCCGGAACGTCCTCGTCCGAGGCGGATACCGGTTCGTGCCGAAACAGCTCAGAACCCTGGGTTTCCGCCGGTTGGTCGCGGGGCCGGCCGCGGACCGCTGAACCGTCAGCGGACTGCGGGCAACGGCGGACGCCGATGCAGTGCAGGCGCCGAACGGGGGCAACGAAAGGATAATCTGCGCAGATGCTTTCCCATAGTGAACCCGACCATGGTGCGGAGCCGGGAACCGCGGCGCCGCACAAGCCGGCCTTATGGCTCTGGTCGCAGTACCTGCTGGATGCATTCGCGTGGATTTTCTCCATCCTCCTGGCACTGGTCCTGCGGTACGAAGCGGATATCGACCAAGCCAAGGTCCCGGGGATCCTCATCCTGTGCACCGTCGCCGTCGTCGCGCAGTTCGCCATCGGCAGCGGACTGGCGCTGTACCGCGGACGCTACCCCTTCGGCAGTTTCCATGAAGCGAAGCTGCTGGTCATTGTCACCGTCAGCGTTGCGCTGGTCCTGGCCATCACCCTGCTGTTCTTCGGCATCTCCATGGGCGTGGCCCGCAGCGCCGGCTTCATCGCCTTCCCGTTCGCCTGCCTGATCATGGCGGCCACCCGGTACCTCAAGCGCATGTTCGTGGAAAGCAAGGCCGGTCCGGGGGACAAAGCTGCCCGCACCCTGATCTACGGGGCCGGCTTTGTCGGCAGGTCCTTGGTGACCAGGATGCGGCAGGACTCCGCTTCTCCGTGGCTTCCCGTGGGTCTGATCGACGACGACCCGGCCAAGAAGCACCTGCGCCTGGCTTCGGTGCCTGTGCTCGGGCGCATGGAGGACCTGCCGGAAATCGTGCACCGGACCCGGGCCACGGTCCTGATCGTGGCGATCGCCAATATCGACGCCAAGCAGGTCCGCAGGATTTCCGACGCCGTCGCCGGCCTGAATGTCCGGGTTCTGGTGGTGCCGCCGCTGCGGGACATGCTCACCGGCGGCAACGGCTTCTCCTTCCGCGACGTGGCGATCGAGGACCTGATCGGGCGCCAGCCTGTGGACAGCCGGGTGGAGGAAATCGCCCACTACATTGCGGACAAGCGGGTGCTCGTGACCGGCGCCGGCGGGTCGATCGGCTCGGAGCTGTGCCGCCAGCTGTCGGACTTCCACCCCCGGGAACTCATCATGCTGGACCGGGATGAAACCGGCCTGCAGCAAACCCAGCTTTCCATCACCGGACAGGGGCTGCTCACCGGCCGGGACACGGTCCTGGCCGACATCCGGGACGCGGCCTCCATCGAAGCCATCCTGCTGGACCGGCAGCCCGACGTAGTCTTCCACGCCGCCGCGCTCAAGCACGTCTCGCTGCTGGAGCAGTATCCGGAGGAAGCCTGGAAGACCAATGTGCAGGGCACCCTCAACGTGCTGAACGCCGCCCGCGCGGCCGGCGTCTCGACCTTCGTAAACATCTCCACGGACAAGGCAGCCAATCCCACGACCGTTCTGGGGCACTCCAAACGTATGGCCGAGAAGCTGACGGCCTGGGTGGCAGAGGAAACCGGACGGCGGTACGTATCGGTCCGCTTCGGCAATGTACTGGGCAGCCGCGGATCCGTCCTGCCGCTGTTCACGGAGCAGATCCGCGCCGGCGGACCTGTAACGGTTACCCATCCGGAAGCCACCCGGTTCTTTATGACTATTCCCGAAGCCTGCCAGCTGGTCATCCAGGCGGGCGCTATCGGCAGGGGAGGCGAGGTGCTCATCCTCGATATGGGCGAACCCGTGAAGATTCTCGATGTCGCCCAGCGCATGATTGCCATGTCCGGCAAGAACATCGAGATCGTCTACACCGGCCTGCGGCCGGGCGAGAAGCTGCACGAGGAACTGGTCGGCGAGGGCGAAGACGGTTCCCGGCCGCTGCATCCGAAGATCTCGCATGCCAGGATTCCGGTGCTGGATCCGGCCGGGCTTAGCTGTACTGAATGGAAACTGCGGCAGGGGCTGCCGCCCGAAGGGGTACCCCGGCCACGGGGGGTTGACCCTGCGACGGTGAACGGTGCGGCGGTGAACGGTGCGGCCGCGGTCGACGGCGGTGCTGCCGCCCGCCGGAAGGACGCCAGTTGATGGCGACCGCGGCTGCCGCGGTCGCCGCGGCGTTCCTCCTGAGCCTGGGGCTGCCCATCCTGCTCAAACCAATCCTGCTGAAACTCGGCGTGCTGGACGTGCCGAACGAGCGGTCCTCGCATGCCACTGTCGCCATCAGGGGCGCCGGGATCACGGTGGCCGCAGGGCTGCTGGCCGGTCTGGCGATAGGCTTGCCGTCATTGGCCAGCGGCCAGCGGGACGTGCTGGTCGCGGTCGCTGCCATCTCGGCCGCCGCCGCCCTGTTGGGCTGGATCGAGGACTACCGCGGAATCTCGGTCGCCGTGCGGGCCCTGCTCCAAGCCGCCATCGGCGCGGCGGGCACAGCGTGGCTGTGGAGCATGACGGAGTTGTCTCCGCTCTGGATCCCGATCGGTTGCTTTGCGATTGCCGGCTACATCAACGTCGCCAATTTCATGGACGGCATTAACGGTATTTCCGGGCTCCACGGACTGACAGTGGGCGTCCTGTATGCGGCCGCCGGAACAGTTTCGGACATGCCGTGGCTGACGCTTGTGGGGTCGGTAACGGCTGCCGCCTTCGCGGCCTTCCTGCCCTGGAACGTGGTCCGCGGCTCGATGTTCCTTGGTGATGTGGGCAGCTATGTCCTTGGCGGCGTCCTGGCGGCCACCGGCGTAGCAGCCTTCCTGAACGGCGTGCATCCCGAATATCTGCTGGCCCCGGTGACGATTTACCTTGCGGACACGTTCTTTACCCTGGTGCGCCGGATCACGGCTGGGGAGCGCTGGTGGGCCGCGCACCGCCAGCACGTCTACCAGCGGTTGACCGACGCCGGCCTGAGCCACGTCACCGCGGCCCTCTTCGTCACAGCGTGCACCGTCGCTACCGGACTCTGCGGGTTCCTGGCCGCCGAAGGCGGGCTGGGCGGTAAGATTGCTGCCCTCGCCGGTGCCGTGGCCGTCGTCGTCTTCTACCTCGCCTCGCCCCGGATCTTCGCCCGCCGGCGCAGCAATCTCCCGGGTGCAGGAGCGGCCGCCGGCTAGGTGGACAACAGTCACTTCTATCTCGTGTAGAATTCTATCGGCCGCTACGGAGCGGCCCTCAGTACTTCCCAGCGATACGGATCGGATCCCCCATGAGCGCAGCCAGGAAGCACAGTCGCACTGTGCCGGCGGCCGGCGCATTCCGGGTAGCGGCCTCCGGTCCAACCGCCTCGCCTTGGCTGAAGATCCTGACCGTCTGCCTGCGGTGGACGGGGATCCTGCTGCTGGTGCTGGCTGCCGCGGCCCTGATCGCCGCCGGAGCACCGGGCCTGGCGAGCACCCTGCTGGGCGGCGCCATCGTCGTCGTGTTCTTCGCCATCAGCCTGCTGATCGGGCACTTCATCGGCCGCAGGAATCCGTCGGGCGCGCTGGGAGTCTTCCTGGCCACCTACGTCATCAAAGTCGTGGGCTTTGCCGTGGTCCTGTTTTTCGTGGGCCGGCCGGTCTGGCTTGACGGGACCTGGTTCTTCGTGGCCGCGGTTGCGTCCGTCATCCTATGGCAGGGAGCCGAAGTATTCGCGTTCTCGCGCACCCGCCACCAGATTTACGGCGACCCCGACACCGGCAGCGCCGCAGTCCCGCCGGGAGCACATCAATGACCCGGAAACCGCACCCAGGCGCCGGCGGCGAGCCGGCGAAAAACCCGCGTACGGCGGGTCAATCAAGTGATTCAGATTACAATGCCGGCATTGCCGTTTTCAGCTACGTGGTTGGCGGAATCCTGGTGTGGAGTTTGATAGGCTGGGGCCTGGATAATCTGCTTGGAACCCGGTGGATTGTGCTCGCAGGAGCGCTCCTGGGCGCCTGCGGAGGCTTCTATCTCGCCTTCGCTCAGCGGGCCCACAGCCAAAAGCCTCAGTCCAAGGGCAAGCCCCGCCCGGAAGACGGAAACCAACATTGACATCCAAGAATTTGATGGATTGGGACGCCTGTGCGCCCCATCATGAACTGCCCAACGATGGACACTGCAGAGAGGAAACGCGTTGATCGCGCTTGCGCTTCCCGCCGTTACTGATGAGGGTGGTTTCGTTCCACCAACGCTGGAGGATATGCACCTCCCCGAAATCCTGCCGTGGGGTGCGGAGTACGGAACCGGCTTCGGCAAGCAGATGCTCCTGGTGCTGCTGTCCGTCGCACTGATTTCCTGGTTCTTCGTGGCGGCGTCCCGCCGCGGCAAGCTCGTTCCCGGCAAGCTGCAGTTCTTCGGTGAAATGACCTACGGTTTCGTCCGCGACGGCATCGGCAAGGACGTGATCGGCGCCAAGGACTTCCAGAAGTTCGTCCCCGTCCTCGTTGCGCTGTTCTTCTTCATCCTGGTCAACAATCTCTTCGGATCAATTCCGTTCCTGCAGCTGCCGACCAGTTCCCACGTCGCGACTCCTTACGCCCTGGCCGCCATTGTCTACATCCTGTGGATCGTCCTGGGCCTGAAGAAGCACGGCCCCGGCTACTTCAAGTTCGCCGTGGTCCCGGCGGGCGTGCCGTGGTACATCCTGCCGGTCGTTGTCCCGATTGAAATCATCTCCAACTTCCTGGTCCGTCCGGTCACGCACAGCCTCCGTCTCTTCGCAACCATGCTGGCCGGCCACCTCATCATCATGCTGGCCGGCGCTGGCACGGAATTCCTGATTCTCGAGGGTGAGGGCATCATCAAGGGCCTCGGCGCGCTGACGCTGGCAGGCGGCGTCGCCATGTACTTCTTCGAAGTCCTGATCCAGGTCCTGCAGGCCTACGTCTTTACCCTGCTGACCGCTATTTACATCCAAGGCTCGATCGCCGAGGAACACTAGAATTCCCCGTCGGGGAAACTCCTGAACCAACAACCTGCCACACCAACGTGGGTGGCATCTTGAAAGGAATACAATGGAAGGCAATCTCAACCTCGTAGGTTACGGTCTCTCCGCAATCGGCGGTGCCATCGGTGTGGGCCTGGTCTTCGCCGCATACATCAACGGAGTTGCCCGTCAGCCCGAGGCACAGCGCGTACTGCAGCCCATCGCCTTCTTGGGCCTGGCCCTGACCGAAGCCCTCGCCATCCTTGGTCTGGTGTTCGCGTTCGTTCTCTAAGGAACGCGCAAGATTCCACATCGACTAGATAGGACGGGTGAGATATGAACAACGTAGCAATCCTCGCCGCCACCGAAGGGGCCAACCCCCTGATTCCCAACCCGTGGGAGATCCTGGTAACGCTGATCGGCTTCGCCATCCTTCTCTTCATCATTATGAAGAAGGTTTCCCCGGCGTTCGAGAAGACCTTCCAGGAGCGTTCGGAAGCCATCGAAGGCGGCATTGCCAAGGCGGAGGCCGCGCAGGCCGAGGCCACGGCGGCGCTGGAAGAGTACAAGCAGCAGCTGGTCGACGCGCGCGCCGAGGCAAACCGCATCCGTGAGGAAGCGCGTGCCGAAGGTGCCCAGATCCTGGCGGATCTGAAGGCGAAGGCTGCCGCCGAGTCGGCACGCATCACCGAGCAGGCCCATGTCCAGATCGAAGCGGAGCGTCAGGCGGCTGTTGCGTCGCTGCGGTCCGAGGTCGGCACCCTGGCCACCAGCCTTGCCAGCCGGATCGTTGGCGAAGCCCTCTCCGATGATGCACGTGCGGCCCGCGTGGTGGATCGTTTCCTGGCTGACCTTGAGTCACAGAGCGCAGGTGCTGCGAAGTAATGGCAGGTGTATCGAGCGAGTCTTTGACAGCGGCGCGGCTGGAGCTCGAAGCAAAGCTTCCCTTCGCCTCGCTGCCCCTGGCTGAGGACCTCTTTGGAATCCTGGGCACGCTGGACAGCTCCGCGGGCCTCCGCCGCGCCCTGACTGACCCGGCTCGAGAAGGCAAGGACAAGGCTGCGCTGCTGTCGCAGCTGGTCGGTGGGAAGGTTTCGTCGGATGCCGAAGCCATTGCCGCCGGTCTGGCCTCCTCCCGCTGGGCATCACCGCGCGATCTCGGTGACGCCCTGGAGTCGCTGGCTGCCACTGTTGCCATCGCGGTCGCCGAGAACCGGGGCCGGGCTGAGCTCGAAGAGCTGGAAAATGATCTCTTCAAGTTCACCCGCATCGTTGAGGGGAACCACGAACTTCAGCGTGCCCTGGTAGAACCGCAGGCAAGCGTTGCCGCCAAGACGGAGCTGGCGCTCAAGCTGGTTCCGAACGCCTCCGAGGAGGCGCAGGCGCTGATCCGCCAGGCTGTGGCCCAGCCGCGCGGACTGCGGCCGACGGCACTGATTGAACGCTTCGCGGAGCTGGTTGCCGAGCGCCAGCAGCGATGGATCGCAAAGGTCAGCGTCACCCGTCCGCTGACCAGCGCGCAGATCGATCGCCTGCAGGCGGGGCTCAACCGGCTCTATGGCCGCGACCTCAAGATCAGTTTCAACGTCGACCCATCACTCATCGGTGGCATCCGGGTCCAGGTCGGGGACGAGGTTGTCGATTCCTCCGTGGTCACCCGCCTGTCCGAACTCCGCCGGAAGCTCGCGGTCTAGCCGTTACCCTCCCGGGGACGGCTGGATCGCCGGCTTTATACAGACTGAATTACACCCCGGTCATCGGAACCTTCGATGATCACAACTTAGGAGAGCAGGGACTGCAGATGGCCGAATTGACCATCAACGCCAACGACGTCCGTAATGCGCTGAACGAGTTCGCGGCGTCCTACGAGCCCGGAAAAGCCGAGCGCGTCGAAGTTGGTCGTGTGACCGCCGCCAGTGACGGTATTGCCCGTGTCGAGGGGCTTCCCTCGGTTATGGCTAATGAATTGCTGCGCTTTGAGGATGGAACGCTGGGCCTTGCCCAGAACCTCGATACCCGCGAGATCGGTGTCGTCGTCCTCGGTGAGTTCACCGGCATTGAAGAAGGCCAGGAAGTTCACCGCACCGGTGAGATCCTGTCCGTCCCTGTTGGCGATGCCTTCCTGGGCCGCGTTGTCGACCCGCTGGGCCAGCCGATCGATGACCTGGGCGAGATTGTGCCCGAGGGACGCCGTGCGCTGGAACTCCAGGCCCCCGGTGTTACCCAGCGTAAGTCGGTGCACGAGCCGCTGCAGACCGGCCTGAAGTCCATTGACGCGATGATCCCGATCGGCCGCGGCCAGCGCCAGCTGATCATCGGTGACCGCCAGACCGGCAAGACCGCTATCGCCGTCGATGCCATCCTGAACCAGAAGGCCAACTGGGAATCCGGTGACGTCAACAAGCAGGTGCGCTGCATCTATGTTGCAGTCGGCCAGAAGGCCTCCACCATCGCTGCGGTCCGCCAGACCCTCGAAGATCGCGGGGCCCTGGAATACACCACCATCGTCGCTTCACCCGCGTCCGATCCGGCCGGCTTCAAGTACCTGGCACCGTACGCCGGTTCGGCCATCGGCCAGCACTGGATGTACGGCGGCAAGCATGTCCTGATCATCTTCGATGACCTGTCCAAGCAGGCCGAAGCCTACCGCGCCGTGTCCCTGCTGCTGCGCCGTCCGCCGGGACGTGAAGCGTACCCGGGCGACGTGTTCTACCTGCACTCCCGCCTGCTGGAGCGCTGCGCCAAGCTCTCGGACGAGCTGGGTGCCGGCTCGATGACCGGCCTGCCGATCATCGAAACCAAGGCCAACGACGTGTCCGCGTACATTCCGACCAACGTGATCTCGATTACCGACGGTCAGATCTTCCTGCAGTCGGACCTCTTCAACGCCAACCAGCGTCCGGCCGTCGACGTCGGCGTATCCGTGTCCCGCGTCGGCGGTGCGGCACAGGTCAAGGCCATGAAGAAGGTCTCGGGTACTTTGAAGCTGGACCTGGCCCAGTACCGGGATATGCAGGCCTTCGCGATGTTCGCATCCGACCTGGATGCTGCGTCCCGCCAGCAGCTGACCCGCGGTGCCCGCCTGATGGAGCTGCTCAAGCAGGGCCAGTACACGCCGTACCCGGTCGAGGACCAGGTCGTGTCGATCTGGGCCGGCACCAACGGCTACCTGGATGACGTCCCGGTCGAGGACATCAGCCGCTTCGAGCGCGAGTTCCTTGAGCATCTTCGCCACACCTCGCCGGTCCTGACCACCATTGCCCAGACGAACCTGCTGGAAGACTCTACGGTGGGCGAGCTCAAGACCGCCATCGTGGACTTCAAGAGGGGCTTCTTTGGCCAGGGCGACAACCGACTGGTGGGCGCCGGCCACGAGGAGCACGAGGCTCTGCCCGGGGAAGCTGTCGACCAGGAAAAGATCGTCAAGCAGCGGCGCTGATGCTCCTGCTGCATCCGGGGCCAGCCGCAGGCCGGCCCCGGATGCCTGTTGGGACACATAAGTGCTCTACCGGACACTGAAGGGAAAATAACGTATGGGAGCCCAGATTCGGGTCTACCGCCAGAAGATCAATTCGACCTCGTCGATGCGCAAGATCTTCAAGGCGATGGAACTGATCGCTACCTCTCGCATTGGTAAGGCGCGGGCCCGCGTTGCGGCATCCCAGCCCTATGCCAATGCGATTACCCGTGCCGTTTCTGCTGTTTCATCGCAGTCTGAGATCGACCACCCGCTGACCACCGAGCCGGAGTCGATCCGCCGCTCCGCAGTGCTGATTATGACGTCGGACCGCGGCCTTGCCGGCTCGTATTCGGCCAGCGTCCTGAAGCAGGCCACGCAGTTGGTTGAACTCCTCCGCGAGGAGGGCAAAGAGGTCAAGTTCTATCTGGTCGGCCGGAAGGCCCAGGCCTACTTCGACTTCCGCAACCTGGAGTACCAGCAGGTATGGACCGGCGGGACGGATGCTCCGGAGTTCGCCACGGCCAAGGAAATCGGCAACGTACTGCTGGAGGACTTCAGCACCGCCTATGAAGAGGGTGGCGTGGATGAGATCCACGTTGTCTATACCCGCTTCAAGTCGATGGTCACGCAGGAGCCCACGGTCATCCGCCTGCTGCCGCTGGAGGTTGTAGAGGAACAGGTCACGCAGGAAACCGACCTGCTGCCGCTCTACGAGTATGAGCCGGAACCGGAGGCGGTGCTGGACGCCCTGCTGCCTCGCTACATCGAGTCGCGCATTTTCGCTGCTCTGCTGCAGTCCGCCGCCAGCGAACTCGCTGCCCGCCAGCGGGCGATGAAGTCCGCCGGCGACAACGCCACCGAGCTGATCAAGAAGTACACCCGGCTTCGCAACACGGCCCGGCAGGCGGAAATCACCCAGGAGCTCACCGAGATCGTGGCCGGCGCGGACGCCCTCAGCGCCTAGCCGTCCGCGGCAAGAGCCTCCGGAAACCAGATAAACTTAACCCCACGCCATCTACTGAATGAAGTGAGAGAGATGACTGCCCAACTGAACGAGCAGGGATCTGTTGCAGCCATTCCCGGCGCCACCGGCCGTATCGCCCGTGTCATCGGCCCGGTTGTCGACGTCGAATTCCCGGCTGACGCAATTCCCAACATGTACAACGCCCTCACCACCGAGGTAACGCTCAACGGTGAGACCCGCACCATCACGTTCGAGACCTCCCAGCACCTGGGTGACAACCTCGTCCGTGCCATCTCCCTGCAGGCAACCGACGGCCTGGTCCGCGGTACCACCGTTCAGGACACCGGATCACCCATCTCTGTTCCCGTTGGCGACGTGGTCAAGGGCCATATCTTCAACGTGCTCGGCAAGCCGCTGGACGTGGAGGAGTCCGCGCTGGAGATCACCGAGCGCTGGCCGATCCATCGCAAGGCTCCTAGCTTCGCGCAGCTCGAAGGCTCCACCGAAATGATGGAGACGGGCATCAAGGTCATCGACCTCCTCACCCCGTACATCAAGGGTGGAAAGATCGGCCTGTTCGGCGGCGCCGGCGTGGGCAAGACCGTTCTGATCCAGGAAATGATCACCCGTGTGGCCCGCAACTTCGGTGGCACCTCCGTGTTCGCCGGTGTTGGCGAGCGTACCCGTGAAGGAAACGATCTCTGGGTCGAAATGGAAGAGGCCGGCGTCCTGAAGGACACCGCCCTTGTCTTCGGCCAGATGGATGAGCCGCCGGGAACGCGTCTGCGCGTGGCCCTGACCGGCCTGACCATGGCGGAGTACTTCCGCGATGTGCAGAAGCAGGACGTGCTGCTCTTCATCGACAATATCTTCCGCTTCACCCAGGCCGGTTCCGAGGTCTCCACGCTGCTGGGCCGCATGCCGTCCGCAGTGGGCTACCAGCCGAACCTTGCCGACGAGATGGGCGTGCTCCAGGAGCGCATTACCTCCACCAAGGGCCACTCCATCACGTCCATGCAGGCCATCTACGTCCCTGCCGACGACTACACCGACCCGGCGCCGGCCACCACCTTCGCGCACCTGGACGCGACCACGGAACTTTCCCGTGAAATTGCGTCCCGCGGCCTGTACCCCGCCGTGGACCCGCTGACCTCCACCTCGCGTATCCTCGATCCGCAGTACATCGGCCGGGACCACTACGACACGGCAGTCCGCGTGAAGCAGATCCTGCAGAAGAACAAGGAACTCCAGGACATCATCGCGATCCTCGGCGTCGACGAACTCTCCGAAGAGGACAAGATCGTCGTCTCGCGGGCCCGCCGTATCCAGCAGTTCCTGTCCCAGAACACCTACACTGCCAAGCAGTTCACCGGTGTCGAGGGCTCGACGGTTTCCATCAAGGACACCGTCGAGGGCTTCAAGGCGATCTGCGACGGCGAACTGGACCACATTGCGGAGCAGGCGTTCTTCAACGTCGGCGGCCTCGACGATGTCGAGCGCAACTGGGCCAAGATCCAAGAGCAGACCGGTAAGTAAGCATGGCAGCCGAACTTGAAGTAGAGCTCGTTGCAGCGGACCACTTCGTGTGGTCCGGTGCGGCGACCATGGTCAAGGCACGGACCAGTGACGGCGAGATCGGCATCCTGCCGGAGCACGCTCCGGTGCTGGCGATCCTGGCCGAGGGCGAGCTTGTCATTCAGCCGGTTTCCGGCGATCGGATTGCTGTTGCTGTTGACGGCGGCTTCTTCTCCGTGGACAGCAACCGAGTAGTTATCGTGGCGGACAACGCCCAGATAATCGACTCGGCAACGGCAGGGTCACGCTAACGCCACCTGAGATGAACGATTTCGGTGTTCCGTTCATCATCTTGGCAGCTGTCTTCCTGCTGCTGGTCCTGACACTGCTTGCCTTCTGGGTGCGCCGCTTCCAGCTGCGGCGCGCCCTGGGCACGTTCGACGCCTCCATTTGCCTGCTGCCCGGCAGTTGGCGGATGGGGGTTTGTCGTTATGAGGACAAGCACCTCGAGTGGCTTCGGATGATGTCGCTCAGTCCCCGCCCGCGGTACCGCTTCCTCAGAAGCTCCCTCGTGCTCAAGGGCTGGCGGCAGCCCACGGAGACGGAGAAAGCGCGAATCCAGCCCGGCGCCATTGTGGTCATGCTGGAACATGAGGGCTGTGAATTGCTGCTGGCCATGAAATTCGACGTTTACGCCGGGCTGTCGTCGTGGCTGGAAGCTGGACCGGTCATCGGAATCGGCACCTGGCGATAAGTCCCTGCGGACTGGAAAGCACGGGAAACGCGAAATGCGGGCCGCGGCAGTTGCCGCGGCCCGCATTTGCAGTTGGGTCGAACCCTAGAGAAGCGTTACGCCCGTCGCCTGGGGACCCTTGGCGCCCTGGCCGATTTCGAACTGAACGCGCTGGTTCTCATCCAGGGTCTTGAAGCCGCCGACCTGGATCTCCGAGTAGTGGACAAAAACGTCACCCTCCGCATCATCCGGGGTGATGAAGCCGAAACCCTTTTCAGCGTTGAACCACTTGACGGTTCCCTGTGCCATTTACATTCTCCTCATAATTCAACTGCGTTAAGACCAGCACACCTCGTACTGTTCTTAGTTACTACACGGGAGAATCCGCAGTGACGGCACGGCCGCCATTGTCGGAGCTCCACGCTCGCAACCCCGTCTTGCGAGCATGAAAACCACGTACACAAAGACTGAGACAAGCAAATCACACGGCCCCGGGCAGGTCAATGAAGTTTTCGGCAGTTGGACTGTTTGTTAACAAGAAGTTTGCGTGAACGTCGAAATTGTTCCCCTGCCTGCCGGATCGGAACAGATTTAGCCTCCGATCGGCGCCAGCCACTGTCCATTGCGAAGCACCGCCTCCAGCCGCAAATCGGGGGTGGCGACGACGACGTCGGCGCTGAAGCCAAGGTGCAGGCTGCCGACCTCGTCGGCCAGGCCGAGGATGTTGGCGGGTACGTCCGTGGCGGAGGTGACGGCGTCCTCGATGCTGACCCCGGCGGCGACGGCTTCGCGGACGACGTCGAGCATGCTGGCCGTCCCGCCGGCGAGTTCACCGTTGGCGCCCAGCCGTGCCACTCCGCCGTCCACGGTGACCGTGCCGGGCCCCAGTGGATAGGTGCCGTCCTGCAGGCCGGAGGCGGCCATGGAATCCGTGACCAGCGCTATGTTCTGGGCACCGACCAGTTCGAAGACTCCGAGGACGGTCTGCGGGTCAAGATGCACGCCATCCGCAATGAGTTCGACGACGGCGTTTCCCGCCGCTGCTGCCAGCAGGCAGGCCATCGCGGGTCCCGGCGAGCGGTGGTGGAAGGGACGCATGCCGTTGAACAGATGGGTCACGGTGGGGCGTTCGCTGTAGCCGTCGAATCCGCCCGAACCGAGTTCCTCCCGGGCGCGGGCCAGTGATGCGGCAGCGGTGGCTGCATCGCAGTCAGTGTGCCCCACCGATGGCGTCACGCCGTGGGTCGTCAGCAGGTCGATGAGCGCATCCGAGCCCTGCAGCTCCGGGGCATAGGTCATAGTGATGAGCTTGCCCTCCGCGGCTTCGATCAACTCGAGCGCGAAATCGAGGTCCGGGGTGGCCACGAACCGTGGGTCCTGCGAGCCGCGGCGCGCATGGGACAGGAAGGGCCCCTCGGCGTGGATCCCGGCGATCAGGCCCTCGTGGGCGAGCCCGGCCAACGTGGAAAACGCCGTGAGCAGGTCTTCGCGGGCGGCGGTGACGGTGCTCGCCAGCAGGGTTGTGGTGCCCATCCGGTGAAGAAAATCCACCGCCTTGCGCGCCGACTGTTCGTCTCCGGACGGGAAGTCGCCGCCGAAGCCGCCGTGGCAGTGGACATCGACCAGGCCGGGCAGCAGCAGGGAGCCGGCGGAGAGTTCGCGTCCCCGCGTCCAGCCCGCGTCGTCGAAATCCTGGGCCGGTCCGGCATAGGCGATCCTGCCGTCCTCGTAGGCGACGAGGCCGTCGTCGATGGTTCTGCCGTCCGAAATGATGCAGCCGGTGATGAACTGCCGGGATGGAGCCGGGCCGGATGGAAACCTGCTGGGACCGCCGATGTGCGTCATAGCACGATTCTATGTGGCCGGCCGGATCGCCACACCGGCTCCCGCCTGCGCATCAGAACCAGAGCAGGACTAGAAGAGCCGGGAAGCGCTGTCGTCCACGCCGCGCATTGCGTCGTAATCCAGCGTCAGGCAGTCGATGCCGCGGTCAGTAGCCAGCACGCGGGCCTGCGGCTTGATCTGCTGCGCAGCGAAGATCCCGCGCACCGGGGCCATCAGCGGGTCCCGGTTCAAAAGGTCCAGATAGCGCGTGAGCTGCTCGACGCCGTCGATGTCACCGCGGCGCTTGAGCTCGATGGCGACCGTGCCGCCCTGCGGGTCCCGCGCCAGAATGTCCACCGGGCCGATCGCGGTCATGTACTCGCGCCGGATCAACGTGTAGCCCTCGCCCAGCACGGTGATCTGCTCGGCGAGCAGCCGCTGCAGGTCCGCTTCGACCCCGTCCTTGATCAGCCCGGGATCGACGCCCAGTTCATGGGAGGTGTCGTGCAGCCGTTCATGGATGTTGATCACCAGGCGGTCGTCGCTCTTGGCATGCTGCACATTCCACGTTTCGATGACGCCCTCGGCGGCATGGGCCTCCTCCGGCTCGACCACCCGCAGCGAGGCCGGCGGACTCATCCAGTTCAGCGGTTTGTAGGAGCCGCCGTCGGAATGGATCAGCACCGAGCCATCCGCCTTGACCATCAGCAGGCGCGTGGCCAGGGGAAGATGGGCACGGAGGCGGCCAATATAGTCAACGGAGCAGCGGGCAATTACTAAACGCACAGTTGGACACTTTACCCGCTTGCAGGCAGCGGGCGGGTCCTTGCCTTTACCCAGGCGTTTACGGAGACGGGATCGGATTCAGGCAGAATGGGGACATGCCCCGCTCCAACCGACCCCGCCGCAGTCCGTCTGCCGGCGGCCGCAGGTCGGGGCGCGGCGGGCAGGGGCGCGGCGGGGCGGGCAAGTACGGCGAAGCGCCCGAACTGGACCTGGAGCGGGCCCGGGCCGGATTTCCGACCCGTGAAAGCGCGCCCGACGGCGAGTGGGCCGTCCGCCGGATTACGGCACGGAATGCCGCCAAGGAATACCGCTGTCCCGGCTGCAGCCGGGCGATCCTGCCCGGCATCGAGCATCTGGTGGTCTGGCAGGAGGACTCGCTGTTCGGCGCCGAAGCAGCGGTGGCGGACCGCCGCCACTGGCACACGAATTGCTGGCGTACCCGCACGTACCGGTACCGCGGCTAGCGCTACAGGCGGTCCTGCCGGGCGATGAAAACCTCCTTCAGCAGCAGCATGCAGGCCGCGGCAGCCGGGATGGCCATGAGGGCGCCGAGGACGCCCAGGAGCGTACCGCCGGCGATGACGGCAATTACGGCCACCGAACCCGGGACGGCGACGGCGCGCTGCATAATACGGGGCGAGACGAAATACGCCTCGAACTGCAGATAGGCGAAGTACATGATCGCGAACAGCGCAGCGGTCTGCCAGCCGGCAGTGAGGGCAATGACGGAGACCAGCACGCCTGCAATCATTGCTCCCACCAGCGGAATAAAGGCCAGCAGGGCGACCACGAACGCCAGCAGGACCGAGAACGGGACACGGGCGATAGTCATGAAGATAAAGGCAACGGTGGCATTCAGCAGCGCGACGCAGGCCTGACCGATCACGTAGTTGCCGACGCTGCGGGTGATTTCCTCGGAGAGCAGCTCCACCCGCTTGCGGCGTGACCGCGGTGCCAGGCGGTAGGCCCACCGCTTCATGGCCGGCAGCGACGCCAGGAAGTAAAGGGTCAGCACCAGCACGATCAGGACGCCGAAGAGGCTGTTGACAATGACGCTTCCGACGCCTAGGACCCCGCCGAAGATGCCGCCCACCGCTTCGGAATCGGCAAAGAACCTGTTGACCTCTTCGGTGACGCGGTCCCGGATCTGGAACTGTTCGTCGACCCTCAGGAAGAATTCCGAGTTCAGGAAGTCGGTGACGAAGCCCGGGGCCCGCTCCACGAGCTGGGTTGTCTGGTTCACGATGGTCGGAATCAACGTGGCGAAGAAGGCAGCGACCAGGCCCGCGAGCACCAGCAGCGCCGCCGTCACGCCGATCGGACGCGGCACGCGCTGCTTTTCCAGGAACCGGACGATTGGATCCAGCCCCAGGGCGATGAACAGCGCTGCGGCAATCCAGATCAGCAGTTGGTTCACGCTGGCCAGGATGGAGTAGGCCAGCAGGGCGAAGCCGACGCCGACGGTGGCCATGAAGCCAAAATGGATGGGGTGGCGGGCTGCCGTCTGCACCGTCGGCCGGCTGAACTTCAGCCGCTCGTCACCGAGCTTGACATCGGGATCGGTGGCGGGGTCCACCTCTGCCTCGGGAGGGATCTCGAACCGCGGCCGGCGCTGCGCACCGGGAATCGGCTGGCGCAGCCGGCGCCTGAAGGACTCGAGGTAGCCCCGGCGGCCGGACGGCTGCCGGCCAGGCTCCGGCCGCGGCTCCGGTTCTTGGTCGGGACCCGGCTCCTGCGGCTCCGGCAGCGGCCTGTCGATGGGGTGGTCCTGATCGTTCGTCACGCTTTTCTCGCTGCCTTACTCCAAGGTCCGCCACGCCGTGCGCGGTCCGGCCGGTACGGCCCGGCGTTGCGTGCCACAGTACCAGCGGCGGTGTTCCGGCGCCGTGGTACCGCAGCGGCCGTCCCGCACCGGTTGAACTCGCGGATTGCACGGTTCGTTACCATAGGGTTATAAAAGATGGTTCCGTCTTCTTATACCACCTGACGGGACTTTTTAAGAGGCTGTTCGGCCCCGGACGGCCCGGCACCGGGGGCACATGTATGAGCGGCGTTCATGCAGTGACTGAAGATAGGTATTTTTTGTGCGTTTGAAGATAGCAGTTCCCCTGATCGTGCTGGGCGTGATCCTCACCGTTCTGGGGATAGGCCAGCGGACTTTCTGGGCGCCGCCGGAGGTCCTCACCGCCACCGTCCCGGCCGGTACGGAAACCGGGCCGCTCACCGTCATCGACGCTGCGGTCGGGGAGGTGGCCGACGACGTCGAGGTTACGGTCCGCGGCGAAGGAACCTTCATGCTGGCGTTGGGCCGCGCTGACGACGTCGAAGCCTGGGTTGCGGACGCCTCCCACCTGAGCATCGAAAGCGTCGGGGACGGACAGCTGCGCACCGCCTTCACCGAGGGCACCGCGCAGGTGCCCAATCCCAGTGGAAGCGACCTGTGGGTCCATGAGGAAAGCGCCGACGGCCAGGCCCAGTTCCGCTGGGAGGAACCTGCTCCCGGCGATTGGTCCATCCTCCTGGCTGCGGACGGCACCCGGCCGGCACCGGCCGATGTTTCCGTCTCCTGGCCCAATGACCAGACCACGCCTTTCGCTGTTCCGCTGATCATCATCGGGGCGCTGCTGGCGATTTTCGGGCTGGCGCTGCTCTTCGTGGACAGGTTCGGCGGCCGGAACCGGCCGGCGCCGGCCAGCGGATCCGGTGAGGCTGCCGCTGCCGGCTCTGCTCCCGCCGCCGCTGGCCCTTCCGCCGCTGGCCCTTCGGCCGCCGCGCCTGACGCCCCGGCAGCCGGGCCGAAGCCGGCTGACACCAAGCCTGGCCACGGCGGGCCCGGCGGGGCAGCGGGTTTCACCGCGCTGGCCCTGGCCTCCGCCGTCGGGTTGTCCGCCTGGGGTATTACTGACGCCTCCGCGGCCGGGACTCCGGCGCCGCCGGAAGGGGACGCGGAGGCGTACCCGGTCCTGCTGGAGCAGCAGCTGCAGCGGATCCTGGACTCCGTGGCCAGCACCGTGCAGGCAGCCGATGCCTCCGGTGACGGGGGATCCCTGGCGCCCCGCGTGGACGGTGCCGCGCTTGCTCTCCGCACCGCGAACTACGAGGTCCGGACGCTGGATGCGGACGCGGCCGTGCCCGCGCCGGTGGCGGCTGCTCCCGTCCTGACCCGGTTCATTACCTCCACGCCGGCGTGGCCGCGCACCGTCGTCGCCGTCACCCAGGGGGAGGGGAACCCGGTTCCCCAGGGGCTCACCCTGGTGCAGGGCAGCCCGCGCGAAAACTACAAACTCACCGGTGCGGTCCAGATGCTACCGGGCGCGTCGTTCCCGCTGCCGGCTCCCGAGGAGGCCGGAACAACCAGCATCGATCCGGCTTCCGCTGAAGGCCTGAAGGTATCGCCGCAGGGCGCTGTGGCCGGGGTGGGCGCCGTCCTGGTCAATACGGCGGACCCCTTTGCGCAGAATCTTGCCCCCAATACCTTCGTTGAGCAGATTGCGCAGTTCCAGCGGGACGAGGTGGCCGGGAATGCGAACGCCACCATTACGTTCAACCACGTTCCGGAGGCCGCACGGACCCGGGCGTTGCGGACCGGGGATGGCGGAGCGATCGTATTCGGTCACCTGCGGAACACCATGACCGGTGTTCCGGCGCAGACCGGAGCCACTATTGCGCTGGAGGAAGACTATGCGCTGCAGGCCGGGGCCAGCACGACCACAACCGGCGTGGACATCACGTTCGGTGAGTCCGTGATGCTGTATGTGCCGCCGGCTGGCAGCCAGGATCCCGTGCAGGTTGTGGGCGCTGCCCAGCATCTGCTCGATGTCGCATTGAAGTAGGGTGGTCCCATGAGCACAGCTAATTCCCGGCCGGGCCCCACGCCCGGCTCCATGAACCTGCGGGGCGCAGTTGATCTCTCTGCACTGAAGAACCGTCCGGCCACTCCGGCAGCCCCCGCCCCGGCGGCCGGCGCTGAGGCCGATGCCGGTGCTGCGGGGACCTATGTCCTCGACGTTACGGATCAGACCTTCAGCCAGGTTGTCCAGCTTTCGGCGCAGGTCCCCGTGGTCATCGACCTGTGGGCCGAATGGTGCCAGCCGTGCAAGCAGCTGACCCCCGTGCTGGAGAAGGTCGCTGCGGACTACGGCGGCCGGATCCTGCTGGCCAAGATCGACGTCGATGCGAACCCGCAGATCGCCCAGGCATTCCAGGTGCAGAGCATCCCGACCGTGATGGCCGTGCTCAAGGGCCAGCCGATTCCTTTGTTCCAAGGGTCGCTGCCGGAGGAGCAGGTCCGTGCGTACATCGACGAACTGCTGAAGGTCGCCGAGGCCAATGGTGTCACGGGCACCTTGAACGAGTCCGCAGGCGGAGCCGCAGCCGACGAACAGACCGCACTCCCGCCGCTGCATCAGGAGGCTTTCGACGCGATCGAAGCCGGTGACTATGCCACCGCAGCGGCTGCCTACCGGAAGGCGCTGGCAGAGCAGCCCGCGGATGCCGAAGCCAGGACGGGGCTGGCACAGGTCGAGCTGATGCAGCGCGTGGAGGGCATGGATTCAGCGCAGGTGCGGCGCGACGCAGCCGAAAACCAGGACAACCTCCAGGCTCAGCTGGCAGTGGCGGACCTCGACGCCGTCGGCGGCCATGTGGAGGATGCCTTCGCCCGCTTGGTCGGATTCGTCGGCCGCTCCGCGGGGGAGGACCGTGAAGCAGCACGTGCCCGCCTGGTGGAGTT
Source organism: Arthrobacter sp. B0427-1-12 (assembly GCF_059092905.1). Taxonomy (NCBI): domain Bacteria; kingdom Bacillati; phylum Actinomycetota; class Actinomycetes; order Micrococcales; family Micrococcaceae; genus Arthrobacter; species Arthrobacter sp. B0427-1-12. The sequence goes on from NZ_JBNHIC010000013.1 coordinate 70,113, forward strand.
GTTCGACGTTGTCGGCGCTTCGGACGAACGCGTCGTCAAGGCCCGCGCGGCGCTGGCACGGGCCCTGTTCTAACAGGCGGAGGCGGGCCCGGCCGGGCCCGAACACTTCGTCCTTTCGGATGATCCGGTTGAAGGCCGCGGCTTGATAGCGTTTTCGCATGAGCGATGATGTCCTTGCGCAACCCTCCCCTGAAAGCCAGCCGGTTCCGCCGGCGCTCGTCATCCGCGGCCTCGCCAAGCGGTTCGGTGACAAGATTGCCGTCAATGGCGTGGACCTGGACATTCCACTCGGTTCGTTCTATGGCCTCGTCGGGCCCAACGGAGCCGGCAAGACGACGACTCTCTCCATGGCTACAGGGCTGCTGCGTCCGGATTTCGGGCAGGTCTGGGTGCATGGTGTCGACGTCTGGGAGCGGCCGCTGGAGGCCAAGCGCCTGATGGGCATCCTGCCCGACGGAGTGCGGCTGTTCGACCGGCTGACCGGCGAACAGCTTGTCACCTATGCCGGCCTGCTGCGGGGCATGGACCGCGCCACCGTCGCCGAGCGGGTCGCCGACCTGCTCGGCGCACTGGACCTGGCGAAGGACGCCGGAACCCTGGTGGTCGACTACTCGGCAGGTATGACCAAGAAGATCGCCTTGGCCTCGGCACTGATCCATGCACCTCGGCTCCTGGTCCTGGATGAGCCTTTTGAATCGGTTGATCCGGTTTCGGCCGCCAATATCCGGGACATCCTGCACAGCTACGTGGATTCCGGCGGTACGGTGATCGTCTCGAGCCACGTCATGGACCTGGTCCAGCGGATGTGCGACCACGTGGCCGTCATCGCCAACGGGTCCGTGCTGGCCGCCGGTTCGGTGGAGGAGGTGAGGGCCGGTGCCACGCTCGAAGACCGGTTCGTCCAGTTGGTTGGGGGCCGTAACCAGACGGAGGGACTCTCATGGTTGCGCACCTTCTGAGGCTCAAACTGACGCTGCTGCGGAATTCGCTGCGCCGCAGCCCCTGGCAGTTGGTGGGGGTGGTGCTGGGCGGTCTGTACGGGCTGTCCCTGCTGGTGCTGTTGCTCATCGGCCTGGTTGCGCTGGGAGCGGTCGCCGAGCCGGACCTGATCCGCACCGTCACGGTCCTCGCGGGTTCGGCGGTAGTCCTCGGCTGGCTGGTGATCCCGCTGGTGATGACGGGGGTGGACATGACCCTGGACCCGGCCCGGTTCGTCACGTTTGCGGTCCCGATGCCGCAGTTGATGGCCGGCCTTGCACTCGGTGGGCTGATCGGCGTGCCGGGGACGGTGACCCTGCTGGCGGCGCTGGGCCAGATTGGAACCTGGTGGCGTGAGCCCGCCGCGGCTGCGGCGGCAGTGGTGTGTTCAGTGCTGATCGTCCTGCTGTGCGTTGTTGCCTCGCGCATGATGGCCGCTGCTGCGACCAGCCTGTTCAACTCGCGCCGCTTCAAGGACGTGAGCGGAATCGTGCTCATAATCCCACTGGTACTGCTTGGGCCGATCATCGGAGGTATCACAGCCGGCATCGAGGATTCGGCCGACTTTCTTCCCGGGCTGGCAGCAGTGCTGGCCTGGACGCCGCTGGGAAGCCTCTGGTCGGTTCCGGCCGATGTTGCCGAAGGGCTGTGGCTGACCGCCCTGCTGCGGGTGCTCATCGGTGTGGTGTCGCTGCTGGTCCTGGCCTGGCTCTGGAAAGCCAGCCTGGGCCGTGCACTGGTCACGCCGCCCTACAATGCGGTGTCCAAGAAGGCCGCTGGCAACCTCGGCTTCTTCCGCCGCTTTCCCGCGACGCCCGCCGGTGCTGTGGCCGCCCGGTCCCTCACCTATTGGATACGGGACCCTAGGTACAGCGCATCGCTGATCATGGTGCCGCTGATTCCGGTCCTGCTGTGGTTTGTTGGCTCCCAGAACGGCGACTATGCACTGCTGCAGTTCACCGGCCCGATCACCGCTTTCCTGATCGCTTGGTCCGTCTCCGCTGATATTTCCTATGACAACACCGCGTTCTGGCTCCATGTCTCCACCGGCGTCTCCGGATTTGCCGACCGCTGCGGACGGGCCGTGGCGCTGAGCGTATTCGCCGTTCCGGTGACGGTGCTGTTCACGGTGGTACCGCTATGGGCAGCCGGCAGCTGGGAACTCCTTCCGGCGATGCTGGGCCTCGCCTTGGGTTTGCTGCTCACCGGGACCGGACTGTCCAGCGTGGCTTCCGCGCGGTACATCTACAATGTCCCGCTGCCTGGCGAGAGTCCGTTGAAGACCCCTCCAGGCAGCGCCTTCTCGATGATGCTGGTGCAGGGGCTGGGCCTGCTCACACTGCTGGTGCTGTCGGGGCCTGAACTGGTCCTGACCATCCTGGCCGTGACGACGTCGGAACCGGTTTACGGTTGGCTCTCGCTTGCGGCCGGGCTGCTGCTGGGTTCGGTGCTGCTGGCGGTGGGACTGCGCGTCGGCGGCCGCTGGTACGATTCCCGCACCCCCGAACTGCTGGAGTCGGTGTTCCGCAATAAGTAGTCCCGAGGGCAGCCGCTGTGCCGCTGCCCGGACCGCGGCCGGCTCCTCCTGAGGGCCGGCGCGGCCGGGGCCTGCAGTGTGCACGGGTAAGATGGACCCATGAGTATGCCAGCAGATCCATTCGAGACAGATCCGCGGCGGGGCCCGTCCGATCCGGGCGGCTCTACCGCCACGATTGAGCGCGAGGAACTGCGCGAAGAGCTGGAACCCGGCGACCGTGAACGCTTTGCGCACTATGTCCGCAAGGAAAAGATCATGGAATCGGCGCTGACCGGAGAACCGGTCATCGCACTGTGCGGCAAGGTATGGGTTCCCGGCAGGGATCCGCAGAAATTCCCGGTTTGCCCTGCCTGCAAGGAAATCTACGAAGGCCTGCGTCCCAGCAACGACGGCTCGAACCCGGATAAGTAGTCCGCAGGAATAGAGCGCGCCGGCCACACCGCGTGCATGACCCGCGGCGGACGTACAGTCCGCCGCGGCGCTTTAGCCTGCCGTCCGGGCCAATCCCTGCCCTGCGGGAGAAACGCAAATCACCTCGACGGCTGCGGACAACGGCCGTGGGCACTTGCTATCGTGGCTGGTTGGCGCCGCCCGCCGGCTGCTGCCCTCAGCCGCAGTCGCGGAGAGGCCGTCGCCAGCGCCGGTGCCGGCCCGGTCGCCGTGGTGGGCACCGCCGTCGTAAGCATGTGGAAAGCACTGAGAAGGAAGGTTCCGTAAACCTGTGAGCAGCGACACCTTGTTTGGAACGGGACCGTCACTGCCGCCGGCGTATCCGGAACGTGCCGCCTGGGGCACCGCCCCGAAGCTGCGCCAGTGGCAGCAGGAGGCGATGGAAAAGTACTTCGCCATGGCGCCCCGGGATTTCCTCGCCGTCGCGACGCCGGGTGCCGGCAAAACGACCTTCGCGCTGCGCATCGCCACCGAGCTGGTGGACCGCGGCACGGTCAACCGGATCGTCGTGGTGGCGCCCACCGACCACCTGAAGCGGCAGTGGGCCGATGCGGCCGCCCGCGTGGGTCTTGCCCTTGATCCGAACTTCAAGAACTCCGACGGCCAGCACGGCCGCGGCTTCATCGGCGTCGCCGTGACGTACGCGCAGGTGGCCAGCAAGCCGATGCTGCACCGGGCCAAGACCGAGGCAGCCCGCACTCTGGTGATCCTGGACGAAATCCACCACGGAGGCGACGCGCTCTCCTGGGGCGACGGCATCCGTGAGGCGTTCGATCCAGCTGTCCGGCGCCTGGCGCTGACCGGTACCCCGTTCCGTTCCGACACTGCCGCGATCCCTTTCGTGGAGTACGTGGAGGACAAGGACGGCATCCGCCGTTCGCGGGCCGACTATTCCTACGGCTACGGTGCCGCGCTGCGGGACCACGTGGTCCGGCCCGTCATTTTCATGGCCTACTCGGGACAGATGCGGTGGCGCACGAGCGCGGGGGAGGAGATGGCGGCGTCGCTGGGCGAGGCCGCCGTGACCAAGGACGTCACCGCCCAAGCCTGGCGGACCGCGCTGAATCCCAGCGGCGAGTGGATCCCGGCCGTCCTGTCCGCCGCGGACAAGCGGCTGACGGAGGTCCGGCGGGCAGTTCCCGACGCCGGCGGGCTGGTTATTGCCACCGACCACGACGACGCCCGGGCCTATGCGGGACAGCTGAAGAAGATCACCGGTGAATCGGCGACAGTGATTCTGTCCGACGACGCGAAGGCTTCGCACAAGATCGAGGAATTCTCCGCGGGGGACAAGCGCTGGATGGTGGCCGTGCGCATGGTGTCCGAAGGCGTGGACGTGCCCCGGCTGGCGGTCGGCGTCTATGCGACGTCGACCGCGACCCCGCTGTTCTTCGCCCAGGCCGTGGGCCGTTTCGTGCGTGCCCGTAAGCGCGGCGAAACGGCGTCGGTCTTCCTGCCCTCCGTGCCGAACCTGATGGGGCTGGCCAACCAGATGGAGCTTGAACGCGACCACGCGCTGGACCGGCCGGAAAAGCACGACGAGGGCTTCATTCCGGAAGAAGACCTCATGGAGCAGGCCAACCGGGAAGAGAAGGCCTCCGATTCGCTGACCAAGCAAAAGTTCGAGGCACTGGAATCCCAGGCCGCGTTCGACCGCGTGCTGTTCGACGGCGGCGAATTCGGCACCGGCGGCGAGATCGGCAGCGAGGACGAGCTGGACTTCCTGGGCATCCCGGGCCTGCTCGACGCGGACCAGGTCAGCATGCTGCTGCGCCAGCGCCAGCACGAACAGCAGTCGCGCCGGAAGCAGGCTCCGGCGGCAGATCCGGCTCTCCAGCCGCAGGTGATGGACCACCGGCAGCTGACTGAACTGCGCAACCAGCTGGCCAAGAACGTCTCGGCCTGGGCCGCGCGTACCGGCACTCCGCACGGAGTAGTGCACAGCGAACTGCGCCGGATCTGCGGCGGGCCCGCGGTGGCGCAGGCCAATGAGGAACAGCTGACCAAGCGGCTGCGCAAGCTGCAGGACTGGTTCATCGGCCGGAAATAGTCTTGCGGCGGGCCCGGCAGGTCAGAGTTCGACGAGTTCGACGCCGGCCGCCTCCATCTCCTCCAGGGCCGCCTCGGAGCTGTCCACGCCGACCCCGGCCACCAGGTCGGTCACGACGGACGTGGTGTAGCCGGCCTGGACGGCGTCCAAGGCCGTGGCGCGGACGCAGTGGTCCGTGGCCAGACCGACGATCCGGACTTCGTCGACTTCGTTCTCCTGCAGCCAGTCGTCCAGGCTGATGTTGTCTGCTCCGGTTTCCGAACCGACCGCCTTGTGCTCACCGGTGGGCACTTCGTCCTCCGGAGCCAGCAGCCCCTCGAAGCCCGAGTAGGCGGCCTCGTACTTACCCTTGCGGAAGTACGCGTCGATGTACTCCGTGTCCAGCTCCGGACGGAGCTGCGCACCGGACGTGCCGGCAACGCAGTGGACCGGCCAGCTGTCCACGAAGTCCGGGTCCTCGGAGAAGTGGGATCCGGGATCGACGTGCCAGTCCTGGGTCGCCACAATGAAGTCGAAGCGCCCCTGCTGGTCCTCGATGTATTCACTGATGCCGCGGGCCACATCCGTCCCGCCTTTGACGGCCAGTGAACCTCCTTCGCAGAAATCGTTCTGCACGTCGACGATGATCAGTGCGCGTGTCATCACAGCTCCTCGAATTCTGTGGGGATGGCAGCTTCGCCGCGCTGGAGGCGGCGGATGGAACCGGGCAGTTCTTCCATGGACAGCCGGTGCCGTTCGACGGCGCGTTCGACGGCTTTGGCACCGGTCCAGCCGTCCAGCACTTCGCCGTCAGCGACGAACTGCTGCAGCAGGGGCCGGTCGTTGCCGTCGTCGGCGGGCCGGCGGCCTACCCCGATGACCTCCGCGGTCGCCCGGCCGCGCTCGTTGAGCCGGCGGAGCGCATACTTGCGGCCGCCGTGGGAGATCTTGTTCTTGGCCGCCTTGGCCACGGAAACGAAGTCGCCATCGTCGTCCGTGCGGCTCACCAGCTTGTAGACCATGCTGGCTGTCGGTGCGCCGGAACCGGTGACCAGCGACGTGCCGACGCCGTAGGCATCCACGGGCGCGGAGGCCAGCGCGGCGATGGCATGCTCGTCCAGGTCCGAGGTCACGGTGATCCTGGTGTTGTGGTTGCCCAGCTCGTCCAGCAGCTGGCGTACCCACTGGGCCTGGTCGATCAGGTCGCCGGAGTCGAGCCGGACGGCGCCCAGGTCCGGACCTGCCAGCTCGACGGCGGTGCGGACCGCAGTTTCGACGTCGTACGTGTCCACCAGCAGCGTGGTGCTGTGCCCCATCGACTCAAGCTGCGCCCGGAAGGCATCCCGCTCGGTGTCATGCAGCATGGTGAACGAGTGCGCGGCGGTGCCCACCGTCCGGACGCCGTAGCGCCGGCCGGCCTCCAGGTTGGAGGTGCTGTGGAAGCCGCTGATGATGGCCGCCCGGGCCGCGGCGACGGCGGACTCCTCCTGGGTACGCCGGGAGCCCATTTCGATGCACGGCCGCCCGCCCGCCGCGCCGGTCATGCGGGAGGCGGCCGAGGCGATGGCGCTGTCATAGTTCAGCACGGAGAGGATATAGGTCTCCAGGATGCAGGCCTCGGCGAAACTCGCTTCGACGATGAGGATGGGGGAGTAGGGGAAGTAGGCGTCCCCCTCCGCATAACCGTAGATATCCCCCCTGAAGCGGAAGTCGGCCAGGTAGTCGATGGTCGAGGTGTTGACGACGTCGGTGCGCGCCAGGAAGTCCAGCTGGTCCTCGCCGAACCTGAAATGCTCCAGGCCTTCCAGCAGACGGCCCGTACCGCCCACGACCCCGTACCGCCGCCCGTCCGGCAGCCGCCGCGCGAATGCCTCGAACACGGAGCGGCGGTGGGCGGCTCCGGAATGGAGCGCCGCCTGCAGCATCGTGAGCTCGTAGTGGTCGGTGTACAGGGATGTATTGGGCTGCCAGCCGGTTGCGCTACTCACAGTTGAAACTGTAGCCGCGTGGCCGCATTTGCAGTACCCGCCCTGCCGGCCGCCGGTCCCGGTCCCGGACGCGCCCGCGGTCCAATCTACAATGGGGGTCATGACTGTCGGCATTGCTCCTCCACGCTCCATGACTGAAACCGCAGGGCAGACCCATCAGGAAGAGCTGACGGCCAGCGACATCCCCTGGGTGGTCATCGTCTGGAACGACCCAGTGAACCTCATGAGCTACGTCAGCTACGTCTTCCAGAGCTACTTCGGCTATTCCGAGGCCAAGGCCCATAAGCTGATGATGGAAGTCCATGTGCAGGGCAAGTCCGTGGTCGCTTCGGGAAGCAAGGAAAAGGCCGAACGGGACACCGTGGCCATGCACTCCTTCGGTCTGTGGGCAACGTTCCAGAAGGCCGACGCCGCTTAGCCGGCATCAGACTAGAGGCAAGGAGATCCATGGCCAAGGCGTTCAAGTATTCCCGAAAGGGCATCACCGGCTACCTGGAGCCCGGGGAGCGGGAGCTGATCCGCAAGCTGTTCGAGGATGTCATCACGATGCTGGAACCGGAGGGCCGGGAATCCGAGGATCCCCTCGCGGCGCTGGTAGGTCTCGATACCCAGGCGCGCACTCCCGAGGACTCCGCCGTGCTGCGCCTGCTGCCGGATGCGGTGAAGAACGACGACGGCGAGGCGCTCGAATTCCGCCGCCTCACCGAACGCTCGCTGCGGGAGAGCAAGATCGGTGCCCTCCGGGGCAGCGCCATGCTGCTGGAGAGCACCCCGATGGTGCTGACGCCGGAGCAGGCCAGGAGTTTCGCACGGGCGCTCAATGACGTGCGCCTGGTGCTGGCGGACCGGCTGAAGATCGAGACGGAGGAGGATGCCGAGGCCCTGCACCGAATCGACGACTGGTCCAAGGCCGAGGACGTGGAGACCTACCTGGCGCTGGTGTACAACTTCGTCACCTGGCTGCAGGAGGCCCTGATGCAGGCGCTGCTGGTTTCGCTGGAGAACGGAAATGGACCGGCGGATGTGACGGACGGAACGGCCGGTTGAATTCACCTTCACTCACAGGAAGTCATATCCTCAATAAACTATGAGCTCCGCACCCTATGGCACTTCCGAGGCAGATCAACCGGCAGCTGGTCCGGCAGATAATTCGGCTCCGATCGGCATCTTCGATTCCGGCGTCGGCGGCCTCACCGTTGCCCGGGCCGTCATCGACCAGCTGCCCAACGAATCCATCCTCTACGTCGGGGACACCGCCAAGGGACCGTACGGTCCGCTCCCGATCGCCGAGGTCCGCGCGAATGCGCTGGGCGTCATGGATGAGCTGGTGGACTCCGGTGTGAAGCTGCTGGTCATCGCCTGCAATTCCGCCTCGGCGGCGGTGCTGCGGGATGCCCGGGAACGGTACACGGCCCGCTACGGGATCCCGGTGATAGAGGTCATCCAGCCCGCCGTGCGGCGTGCTGTTGCCTCGACGCGGAGCGGAAGGGTCGGCGTGATCGGCACGTCGGCGACGATCGGCTCCCGTGCCTACAACGACACCTTTGCCGCGGCTCCGCACCTGGACATCACCTCCGTGGCGTGCCCGGCGTTCGTGGAATTCGTCGAGGCCGGCGTCACGGCCGGACCGGATGTCCTGTCCACGGCGCAGCGCTACCTGGCCCCGCTCAAGGCGGCGGACGTGGACACCCTGGTCCTGGGCTGCACCCACTATCCGCTGCTGACCGGGGTGATCTCCTATGTCATGGGCGACGAGGTGACGCTGGTCTCCAGCGCCGAGGAGACGGCGAAGGACGTCTACCACGCGCTGGTGTCGCACGGCCTGGTCCGGACGGGAGCCGCCGCTCCGGTGCACCACTTCATATCCACCGGGGACCCCGCGCGGTTCGGGATCCTGGCCCGGCGCTTCCTGGGCCCGGAAGTCATGAGCGTGGAGCAGGCCGAACACGTGGCCGCGTACTACCCGACAGGCAGCATGGCAAGGATCACTCCGGAGATGGTCTCCGCGGCAGGGGCGGGCACAACTCCGGCGGCCGCGGCCGGAGCCGGCCGTGTTTCCAATTTCGCTTTGCAGGAAGATAGCCGATGAAGCTGACGATCATAGGCTGCAGCGGCTCCTTCCCGGGCCCGCTTTCACCGGCGTCGTGCTACCTGGTGACTGCCTCCGACGGCGACCGCACATGGCGGATCCTGCTGGATCTGGGCAGCGGCGCGCTCGGCGTTGCCCAGCGCTACCTGGACCTGCGCGACATCGACGGCATTTTCATCAGCCACCTGCACCCCGACCACTGCATGGACCTGTGCGGGCTGCACGTGGCGGTGCACTGGGACCCCAACGGCTGGGGACGGGACCGTATCCCCGTCTGGGGGCCGGCGGACACCGCCGACCGCATGGCAACGGCGTACGGGCTGGACCCGGCCCCCGGCATGCACGAGGACTTCGCGTTCCACGCCTGGCAGGAGCGCACCGGCGTCGAACTGGGGCCCTTCACCATCACTCCCTACGCGGTGCGCCATCCCGTCGAGGAGGCCTATGCCATCCGGGTGGAGGCCCGCGATGTCGGCCCGCGCGGCGAGGCGGCGGTCTCCACCCTGACCTACTCGGGGGACACGGACACCTGCAGCGGCCTGGTGGAAGCGGCCCGCGGTGCCGATGTGTTCCTGTGCGAGGCTGCTTTCCATGAAGGCCGCGATGACGCGATCGACGGCGTCCACCTCACCGGCAAGCGGGCCGGCAGGATGGCCACGGAAGCGGGCGTCTCGCGGCTGCTGCTGACCCACCTGCCGGTCTGGAACGACGTCAACCTGACAGTCGCCGAAGCCAAGGAAACCTACACCGGGGAGATTGCCGTCGCCGTCGCCGGGGTCACCTACGCCGTGTAGCACCGCCGGGCTGCGTCCGGTCCGTGGCTAGACTGGAGGCATGACTTCTGCCCTACCCCCCTCGGCCGCCATGGGCCGTGCCGCAATGGATACTGACTCAACGGATACTGTTTCAGCCGGCACCGACAGCTCCACGACCATCAGGGCGGACGGCCGTTCCCCCAACCAGCTGAGGCCGATCAGCATCACCAGGGGCTGGTCGAAGCAAGCGGAAGGCTCCGCGCTGATCGAATTCGGCAACACCCGGGTACTGTGCACCGCCTCGGTGACCGAGGGCGTTCCCCGCTGGCTCAAGGGCGAAGGCCGCGGCTGGGTCACCGCCGAATACGCCATGCTGCCGCGCGCCACCAATACCCGCTCGGACCGGGAGTCGGTCAAGGGCAGGATCGGAGGCCGCACGCACGAAATCTCGCGGCTGATCGGCCGCTCCCTGCGCTCGATCATCGACACCAAGGCCCTGGGCGAGAACACGATCGTGCTGGACTGCGACGTGCTCCAGGCCGACGGCGGCACGCGCACGGCGGCGATTACCGGCGCCTATGTGGCGCTGGCGGATGCCCTGCGCTGGGCCAAGGAGAACAAACTCGTGGCCCGGAATGCCCAGCCGCTGATCGATACCGTCGCTGCCGTGAGCGTGGGCATCATTGACGGCGTTCCGATGCTGGACCTGCCGTACGTGGAGGATGTCCGGGCCGAGACGGACATGAACGTCGTCGTAACCGGTTCGGGCAAGTTCGTCGAAGTGCAGGGCACCGCCGAGGGCGCTCCCTTCGACCGCGCGGAACTGGACGCGCTGCTCGACCTGGCCCTGATCGGGACGGCTCAGCTGGCGGATATCCAGCGCGAGACGCTCGGCGAAACGCTCGACGAGGCATGATGGGGCAGCCTGGAGCGCCGCGGCTGGTGCTGGCTACACACAATGCGGGAAAGCTGCGGGAACTGCGGGACCTGCTGCGGGGCCGGATCGGCGGGCTCGATGTGGACACGCAGGTCGTTGATGCCGCTGCCGCCGGCGCGCCGGAGGTGCCGGAAACCGGTGTGACTTTCGAAGAGAACGCCCTGCTGAAGGCAAGGGCCGTGGCCGAGGCAACGGGACTGGTGGCCATCGCCGACGATTCGGGGCTGGCCGTCGACGTGCTGGGCGGAGCTCCGGGGATTTTTTCCGCGCGCTGGGCCGGACGCCACGGGGATGATGCGGCCAACCTGAGCCTCCTGCTGGCCCAGCTGGCGGACATCGGCGAAGCGCACCGCGGAGCGGGCTTTATCTGTGCGGCCGCGCTCGCGGTACCGGGCGGAGCGGAAGCGGTTGAACGCGGGGAACTGCGCGGCATCCTGCTGCAGGAGCCGCGGGGCGCGGGCGGTTTCGGCTACGATCCGATCCTGCAGCCCGAGGGCCTGGACCGCAGCTGCGCGGAATTGGCACCGGAGGAAAAGAACGCCATCAGCCACCGCGGCCACGCTTTCCGGGCGCTGCTGCCGCATATCATCGACGCACTGGACGCCTAGGATCGATTAAGTGTCGGTTCTTCGAAACCGGCGGCCATAGGGCAGACTTGAAACGTTATGAACTCACTTTCCCACGCACTCATTGCTGCCCAGACCACCGGCGACACTTCCGCACTCTCCGGGATCGCCCAGTGGGCGGTGGACGTGATGGAAACCATCGGCGCTCCGGGCGCCGGACTGGCGATCGCGCTGGAGAACCTCTTTCCGCCGCTGCCCAGTGAGGTCATTCTGCCGCTGGCCGGCTTCACCGCCAGCCGGGGCGAGTTCTCCATCATCGAGGCCCTGCTGTGGACCACGCTCGGGTCGGTCGTGGGTGCGTGGGCGCTGTACGGCCTCGGCGCGTGGCTGGGCCGGAACCGGATGCGGGCGATCGTGGCGAAGGTCCCGCTGGTGGACCTCGAAGACGTGGACAAGGTCGAGGCCTGGTTCGCCCGGCACGGCTACAAGGCGGTCTTTTTTGGGCGCATGATTCCGCTGTTCCGGAGCCTTATTTCCATTCCCGCGGGCATCGAACGGATGCCTTTGGGCAAGTTCCTGAGTCTGACGACGGCCGGCAGCCTGATCTGGAATTCCATCTTTGTCTTCGCCGGGTACCTGCTGGGCGAAAGCTGGCATCTCGTGGAGCGGTACGCGGATACGTTCCAGAAACTGGTGATTGTTGCCGTCGTGGTCGCTGTCGCCTACTTCGTACTCTCACGTGTCCTCAAGGTCGTCCGCGCGCGGAAATCGGGCTAAACCCGGCCAATCCGTACTCCAAAACCTCCCCGGGGGCAGCATGCTGCCGGGGAGGTTTTTCGTGTGCCGGCTGCGTCTTCCCGGCAGGCGGAGGCGATGCAGCCTTCGTTTGACTTCAGGGGCCCCGCTGCTATCGTTAGTTACATAAGTAATGAACCACCTAGGCAAGGAACATCCGACGCGCTGCTCCTGCCCGGGAACAGAATCGAGGCCCCGATGATCGATGACAGCAAGCCGATCTTCCTGCAGATCGCCGAGTTGATCGAGAACGACATCGTCGAGGGCGCCCTGGCGGAAGAGGCCCAGGTGCCGTCCACCAATGAGTTCGCGGCCTTTTATCGGATCAATCCGGCCACCGCGGCCAAGGGAGTCAACCGCTTGGTTGACGACGGGATACTTTACAAAAGACGGGGGATAGGCATGTTCGTGACAGCCGGCGCCCGGGACCGCTTGCTGGCCCGGCGCAGGGACGATTTTTTCCGGCAATATGTGCAGCCGCTGAAACGGGAAGCCAGCAAGCTGGGCATCGGCCCGGACCAGCTGGCGGAGATGGTACGCCGCAGCGAGACCGCCGCGGAACTGGCAGAGGGAAGCGTGGGACCGTGAATGCCATAGGCAATGTGATTGAAATGCGCGGTGTCACCAAGCGCTACAAAGACACCAACGCCCTGGACAATGTCAACCTGAGCCTGGCCGGCAACAGGATCTACGGGCTGCTCGGGCGCAACGGTGCCGGCAAGACCACCCTGATGTCCGTGCTCACGGGCCAGGGCTTCCAGACAACCGGAGAGGCTCTGGTGTTCGGCCAGCGCCCCTACGAGAATGACCAAGTGCTGAGCCGGATCTGCTTCATCCGCGAATCCCAGAAGTATCCGGACGATTTCACCCCGCGCCAGGCTTTCCAGGCGGCGGCGCTGTTCTTCGAGCGCTGGGACCAGGATTTTGCCGACCGCCTGACCCAGGAATTCCAGCTGCCGGTGAAACGGCGTATCAAAAAGCTTTCCCGCGGACAGCTGTCCGCGGTGGGCGTGATCATCGGGCTGGCTTCGCGCGCTGAGATTACCTTCTTCGACGAGCCTTACCTCGGGCTCGACGCCGTCGCCCGGCAGATTTTCTATGACCGGCTGGTGGCAGACTACGCGGAGCATCCGCGAACTGTCATCTTGTCCTCGCACCTGATCGACGAGGTGGCCAACCTGCTGGAGCATGTGATCCTGATCGATCGGGGGAGGATCATCATGGACGACGACGCGGAAGCCATCCGCGGGTCGGCAGTGACCGTGGTAGGCCCGGCTGCCCAGGTGGAGGGCTTCGTGGCTGGCCGGCAGGTCCTGCACCGGGAATCATTCGCCTCGCTGGCCTCGGTCACGGTCCAGGCCAGGTTCTCCGGTGAGGAACGGGACCGGGCGGCGGCCCTGGGGCTGGAACTTGCTCCCGTCTCCCTGCAGCAGCTGGTTGTCCGCAGGACCACTGCCGCCGGTGCCGACTTGCCTGCTGCGGCCGACAATGAACTGGAGGTGTCCCGGTGAACCGCGCTCTCAACGTTGCCCGGATGCAACTGATCAACAAATGGACCGTCCTGGGGATCCCGGCGATCATCATGGCATCCGCGTTCCTCATCACAATCGCGCTGTGGGCAATACTGCCGGCTGGGGACGGGCCGCGCTTCGCCGGAAGCGTCCAGGCGGTCATGTGGTACTTCCTGGCGCTGGGCATCCAGTCCCTGGCGCTGACCTTCCCGTTCTCCCAGGCCATGAGTGTCAGCCGCCGGACGTTCTATATCGGCACTGTCGGCGTATTCGCCGCCCTGGCCCTGGTGATCAGCGTGCTCTATTACCTGCTGGGGCTGGTGGAGCAGGCCACCGGCGGCTGGGGAATGAACGGACAGATGTACGCGCTCGGCTGGGTCGCCGGGCAGCCGGGGGTTGTCCAGATCCTGTTTTACTTCCTGATGATGGTCTTCCTCTTCATGATCGGCTTCTGGTTCGCCACCATCTACAAGCGCTGGCAGGCAACGGGCATGCTGGTGGCCTGGATTGCCATCGCCGCGGTCCTGGTGGCGGCGGTCGGGCTGGCAACCTGGCAGGGCTGGTGGCCGGAAATCGGCGCCTGGTTCATCCGGCAGACGCCGCTGAGCGTCAGCGGACTGGTGGCCGTGCTCTGTGCGGCGCTCGCCGTAGGGTCCTACCAGACGCTGCGGAGGGCGACGCCGTAAGGCCTCCGCGCCGCAGGGCCTCCGGCAGGCAGCGATGCAGCGAGGGCGGCCGGTTCCGAAGGGAACCGGCCGCCCTTTTCGCGGCTGCAGCAGTGCGGCTACAGCGGCAGCGGCTGCAGCGAGGACAGTTCGCTCTGGAGATCGATTCCGTGAATGTGGTGGATGGTCGTGATGCCAAGGGACCGGGCCGACGCAATGTTGGCTTCCTTGTCGTCGACGAAGATGACATGGTCCGGCTGGGCGCCGATGACGGCCAGAACGTGGTGGAAGACTCGCGGGTCCGGCTTGACCATGCCGATCCTGGAGCTGAAAAACAGCTGCGCGAAGTACTTGGTCCACGGGGCGCTGGCGAACTGTTCGGCCATGGCCGCCGGCATGTTGGACAGCAGCGCGAGCTGGGCGCCGCTCGCATTCAGCGCCTCCAGGACATCCAGGGTATCCAGGTTGATGTGCGACCACTGGTTGGCATCCAGGGCGTCCAGCTGGTTGGACAGCCCGATGCTCACCGGTCGCTGCAGGGCAAGGCTCCAATAGTCGCGGGAACTGAGCTTGCCTTCGTCGAAATCCAGCCGGTGCTTCCAGTAGAAGCTGGACGGGTCGCGAAGTTCGACGCCGGCAGCTTCCTCGAGTGCGTCCCAGTCCGCTTCTTCGGGCGCGGTGGAGATGACCATGCCATAGTCGAAGAGATACCAATGGTCGTTCCGTGGGAGTTCGCGCATAAGGTCAGGGTACGGCTGCGGTGCCGTTTTGAAGCTGACGGATACGTGAACATTGCGTAACATCCGGGTGCTGGACATGGTGCGCCTCACGCCCGCAGTGGCCCGAATCCAGCAACCTGCGCAGGTAGCCTTAACTGCGTGGGAATTGAGTTCACGGCAATCGACTTTGAGACAGCGAACGGATTCCGGGGATCGCCCTGTTCCGTGGGACTGACCAAGGTCCGCGGCGGCAGGGTCGTCGAAGAGGCATCCTGGCTGATGCGTCCGCCGGCCGGCCACGACCACTTCGATCCCCGGAACGTGCAGATCCACGGTATCCGGCCGGAGATGGTGTCCGACGCGCCGCGCTTCGGCGACCTCTTTCCGGAGATCGGCGCGTTCATCGGAGACGACCTGCTGGTGGCCCACAATGCGGCCTTCGATCTGGGCGTGATCCGTTCGGCGCTGGAAGTCTCCGATCTTGCCGGGCCGGCCTACGACTACGCCTGCACCGTCATCCTGTCCCGCCGGAACTACAGCCTCGTGTCCTATTCCCTGCCCTTCGTGGCCGAAGCGGCCGGTGTTCCGCTCCTGAACCATCATGACGCCGTCGAAGATGCCCGCGCCTGTGCCGGAATCATGATCGACATTGCCGCGAGGAACAATGCCGGCAGCGTGGCGGAGCTCCTGGCCGCCATGAGTCTGCCGGTGTCCCGTTCCGGCGCCTACGAGCCGGGGACCTCGGTGATCTCCAAGGCGACCCGGGACGCGCGCGCCCGGCTCGCCGCCGGAGCTGACGCACGGCGGACGTGGGCGCCCTGGCCGGAGGAGGGTCCCAACCCGCTGGCGAATCCGGCGGCGGACAGCTCCCATCCGTTGTTCGGCCAGACAGTGGTGTTTACCGGAAATCTGGGCATCTCCCGGCAGCGGGCCAAGGAGCGGGCCGCTGATCTGGGCGCCCAGCCCGCCAGCAACGTCACCCGCCGGACCACGGTGCTGGTGGTGGGCGACGGTTTCGTCGCCGCGGACCTGCGCTCCGGACGTGTCACCAGCAAGGCGAAGCGGGTGCTGGACCTGCATGAACGCGGCCAGCAGATCGAGGTGCTGTCCGAAGGGGAGTTCCTGCAGATGATCGGCGGCAGCTGACCAGCACCGGGGCTAAGCCGGGGCCGTTGTGACCTTGAGCAGGGCGTCAGCCATCGCGTCCACCACGTCGCGGCCTTCCAGCGCAGCCAGCCATGCCGCCGGAAGCGCCTCGGTGCCGTAATAGGCTCCCAGGATGTTGCCGGCAATGGAGGCGGTCGAGTCGCTGTCGCCGTCGTGGTTCACCGCCGCTGCCACCGCCGCCCGGAAGTGCTCCTCCGGACTGCCGCTTCCGGCCGTCGCCAGGACGGCGTAGGCGGCGATCGCGAGGGCCTCTTCGGCAACCCACCCCTGGCCAAGGGCGGCCGTCATGTCGGCCGCCGGAAGCGGGCCGCGGTCCGGATCGGCAAGGTCGATGGCGGTCTCCAGCCGGTCCGTAAGCTCCGTGGCTTCCTCCTGCCGGGCGCGCTCCAGGGCGGCACCGGCAGCGTCGGTGAGGGAACCGCCGTCGTTCACGAGCCGGTGGATCAGGTTGCCGAAGACCGCGGCACTGTGGTGCGCCGACGGATGTCCGTGCGTCAGGGCAGCGGCGTCGACGGTGAGCTTGTACAGGCTGTCCAGGGGGATGAAGGGAATCAGGCCGAAGGGGGCCGATCGCATCACAGTGCCGCAGCCCTTCGAATCGCGGTTCACCGGCCGGGCGAGCGTGCCCATTTCCCCGGTCGCCAGTCCGCTCAGGCACGCCTCGCCCGGGGCCCGGCGGTGGTGCATGACAGGCTGGGCGTCCAGCCAGCGCGGCTGGGGCCGTGGAGCGGACGCCGGCGTGACCCCGCCTTGGGTGGCAAACCAGCGCAGATAGGCCAGCCAGAGGCAGGCGGTTTCATCTGCGGGCACACCGTCGTTGGCCCATTCGAGCGCTTCGACCAAGCCGTCGACGGTGTACAGGGTCAGCTGTGTGTCATCGGAAAACTGCGCCGGTCCGGCCAATTGGGAGAAGTCGATGAGCCCGGCGGCACCGTAGTCCGCCCGGATCTTTTCCAGCGAGCTGAATTCAACGGGATAACCGAGGGCATCACCGAGCGCACCGCCCAGGAGGCAGCCGCGGACCTTGGACGCAAAACCGGGGGAGGAAGTCACTCCTCCAGCTTAGGCGCAATGGGCGCCGGGAGCCGCCTCCAAGCCGTGTTCGGCTCCCCTTCAGGTACCTCTCAGAATAGTCTGCGAGGGTGAGGTGGTTTGCGCCCGGGCCGTGGATCGGCGGGCGCAACCGACGACGAGTGGAAGGATGGCTTTTCCAGATGAAAACATACGGGCTGATGGCACGTTCGGCAGCCGAGGCAGCGGGATCGTTCCTGCTGGTGCTGGCCGGCGTCGGCAGTACGATCTTCGCGGCGCAGGGAGGTGTGACGCCCGCGCTGGCGTTCGGCCTG
This sequence comes from Arthrobacter sp. B0427-1-12, assembly GCF_059092905.1. NCBI lineage: Bacteria > Bacillati > Actinomycetota > Actinomycetes > Micrococcales > Micrococcaceae > Arthrobacter > Arthrobacter sp. B0427-1-12. Next base: position 87,645 of record NZ_JBNHIC010000013.1, read on the forward strand.
GCCTTGGTGGCTGCCGTCATTGCCTTCGGCTATGTCTCCGGCGGACATTTCAATCCCGCTGTGACCCTAGGTGCGGCACTGGCGGGACGTACCTCCTGGAAGAGCGTTTTGCCCTATTTCATTGCGCAGGTCGTCGGTGCTTCACTGGCTGCCCTGATCCTGTGGGTCCTGGTCATCGCGCACCCGCAGCTTGGCCCCAACTCCCAGCAGTTCTTCTCCGTGGCCGGCAATGGTTTCGCCGAGCGGTCCCAGGCGCAGTTCCCGCTCGCCAGCGCTTTCCTGGCGGAATTCGTGGCTGCTGCCATCTTCGTCGCGGTCTTCCTGGGCGCTACATCACGCCGGGCACACAAAGCTGCAGCGCCGTTTGCCATCGGCCTGACCTACGCCGTGCTGCTGACGCTGCTCGCGCCGATCACCAACGGCTCCGTGAACCCTGCGCGCTCGACGGCGGTGGTCTACTTTGCCGAAAGCGCCGCCGCTGGACAGCTGTGGCTGTTCTGGGCTGCGCCGCTGCTCGGCGCTGCGGTCGCCGGACTGGTCTACCGGAGCATTGATTTCGCCGGTGCGCCGGCTGCTGCCGCTGTCACGGCTGCTGACGACGCCGGCACGCCCGGAGATGCCGCGGGCGCGGTTGCCGCGTCCGCTCCCCAGGCACCGGCCCACGGGGCAGCGGCACCGCAGGAGCCGGCCCGCACCGAGGCCGACGATGCCCGTGATTTCTTTGACGGCCCGGGCCGGAAATAGGCCCCGGCCCGCCGGCTTGCAGACTGCGGCAGGCGGGACAGCCCGGGGCACCTTTCCTGCGACGGATGGTGCTCCGGGCCGGTTCCCGAGTGGCGGTTCCGGATTATGTCCGACCCGGCCGGTAGCTTAAAAACATGCGGTTGCTGCACACTTCAGACTGGCATCTCGGGCGGTCCTTCCATGGCGTCGGGATGTTGGACGCCCAGCGGAACTTCGTCGACCAGCTGCTCAAGACGGTCGACGACCGGCAGGTGGACATCCTGCTGATCGCCGGCGACGTCTACGACCGGGCGCTTCCCGGCGTCGACGTCGTGAACCTCTTCGATGAGGCCCTGGCCCGGCTGGCAGAGGCAGGGGTCGAGGTGGTGCTGACCAGCGGCAACCATGATTCCCCGGCCCGGCTGGGATTCGGCAGCCGCGTCCTCAGCCGTGGCGGAGTCCACCTGCGCACCCGCATCCCCGACATCCCGGCCGCGGTCGTCCGCACGCTTCCCGGCGCGGAGGACGCGCAGCTGGCCATCTACGGCATCCCCTACCTGGAACCGCGGCTGGCCGCCGATGAGCTGGAAGCCGAAGCGCCGACCCACACCGGTGTGCTCCGCGCCGCGCTCGGCCGGATCCGCGATGATCTGGCGGCCAGGGCGAAAGCGGGCGGTCCCGTCCATTCGGTGGTGCTGGCGCATACCTTCGCCAGCGGCGGCATCACCTCGGACAGCGAGCGGGATCTTAATATCGGCGGTGTCGGGGCCGTCCCGCTGGACCTCTTCGACGGCATCGACTACGTGGCGCTGGGCCACCTCCACGGGCTGCAGACCCTGAGTGAATCGGTGCGTTACAGTGGTTCGCCGCTGCCGTATTCCTTTTCCGAGGCGCGCCAGGAGAAGGGCGGCTGGCTGGTTGAGTTCGACGGGGCCGGACTCCGGTCCGTCGAACGTGTCGAATGGCCTGCCGCGCGCAGGCTTGCCGTGCTACGGGGCCCGCTCGAGGACCTCCTCCAGGCCCCGGAGCACGACTGGGCCGAAGACGCTTACTGCCATGTGACACTGACGGACGACGAGCGTCCCCGCCAGGCCATGGAAAGGCTGCGGACACGCTTTCCGGACACCCTGGTGCTGGCCTTCGAACCAGCCGGCGGCCGCACCGAAGCCGCCACCTACAGCCAGCGGCTCTCCACCGCGCGGAGCGACCTGGACGTCTGCTGCGGCTTCCTGGAACACGTGCGCGGACGGGCGGCGGACGAGGCCGAACAGGCGGTCCTCCGCGACACATTGGAAAAAGTACAGTCGGAACAGGCGGCGCTGTGAGGATCCACCGGCTTGAGGTCCAGGCTTTCGGACCCTTCGCAGACCGGCAGACTGTGGACTTCGATGAGCTGAGCGCCGACGGTCTGTTCCTGCTCAACGGTCCAACGGGAGCCGGCAAGACCAGCGTCCTGGACGCGATCTGTTTCGCCCTCTACGGCCAGGTTCCGGGCGCCAGGCACGAGGGGAAGCGGCTGCGCAGCGACCATGCCGGTACCGGAGTAGCCCCGGAAGTCGTCTGTGAATTCAGCGCCAGCGGACGCCGTTTCGAAGTGACCCGGAGCCCCCAGTGGCTCAGGCCTTCCAAGCGCGCCAATGGCAGCGGCATGACCACTGAACAGGCCAGGACGCTCCTGCGGGAACGGATCGACGGCGAATGGGTGCAGAAGTCCGCACGCAATGACGAGGCAGGCGCGGAGATTACCGCCCTGCTCGGCATGGACCGGGAGCAGTTCACCAAGGTCGTCCTGCTTCCTCAGGGCGACTTTGCGGCGTTCCTGCGGTCACCGGCCGCCGAACGGCTGGATCTGCTCCAACAACTGTTCGGCACCGAACGCTTCGAGCTGGTCGAGAAGCGGCTCGCCGCAGACGCCGCGGAGGCGAAGGCAGCCTGCACGGACGCCGAAGCCGGACTGGCGCAGTTGCGCCGGCGCGCCCTGGGCGAGGTGCTGCGCCACGCTGAGCCTGAGGAGGCTGCAGAACTCGAAGCCATGGTGGCCGGGACTGTCCCTGACGGAGAACTTCTGGCCGGCTTCCGGACCGCGCTGTCCGGCAAGGTGGAGGCAGCCGAGCGGGAGCTCGGCGCCGCAACCGAAGAGCACACGGAGCTGCGCGGCCGGTGCGAGGTGCTGGCCGCACGGCACGACCGGGGCAAGAAACTGGGCGGACTCGAGCAGTCTGAAGCGGAGCTGGCGGCTGCGCGGCAGGACCACGACGATGCGCTGCGCCGGCTGGCCGCGCACCGCTCCGCGGAATTGCTGGTCCCCGTGATGAGTGCGCAGCAGGAGGCGGCAGCCCGGGAAAGCCAGGCGGCGCAGGCGGCAGCAGAAGCGTCCGCGAAGGTGCTGCAGCATGATCTGGCGGCCCGCTACCTCGCCGGCGGACCAGTCGTCCCCGCAGACGGCGCCCTGTTCCCGCCGGAATGGACAGCCGGACAGGATACCGCCGGTCTGCTGTCGCTGGAACTGCTGTCGGCCGCGGCCGGCCGGGCAAGGGCGGAGGCAGGCAGGGTCGAGGCGGCCCTTCCGGACGAACAACGGCAGCTGCGCAAGACCGAAGACCTCGGTTCCAAACGGCAGGCCATCCGCGCCCGCGAAGCCGAACAGGCCGAGCTGACCGGACAATTGCAGCGGCTGGCTGCCGGCATCGAAGCGGCCAGGACACTGCACGAGGAGACTGCCGCTGCCGCTTCGGCGCTGGACCAGCGGCGGGCACGGGCGGAGGCAGCTGCTGCGTTGGTCCGGATCATCGAGGAGTACCGCGGGTGCCGCGAAAGGGTGCAGGCCCGGACGCAGGACCGGGATGCTGCGCGTGCCGAGCATCTGCGGTTGAAGGAAGAATGGCTGCGGCTGATGCAGCGGCGGCTGGAACAGGCCGCGGCGGAGCTCGCTGCGACGCTGGAAACGGGCGTGGACTGTCCGGTCTGCGGCAGCATGGAGCATCCCCGCCCGGCGAAGGCTGCCGATGGCGCCTTGATCCGCCCGGAGGATGAGGAAGCCGCCCAAGCTGCACAGCAGCGGGCGGAGAGCGTCCTTGAGCAGGCCGGTGCCGCCTTGGCGGAGGCCGAACGCGAATTGGCCGGCCTGGCCGCCCAGGGCGGAACCGGCATGCTGGCAGAGGCCGTGGAGCAGTCGGAGCTGGCGGCAGCCGAGCAGGCCGAGGCCGCGGACGCCGCCCGCCGGCTCGAGGAGTCCGCGGCCGCATTGGCGGACATGCAGCGGGAGCAGGCGGAACTGGCGACGGCCAGCCAGGACAATGAAGTGGAGCTGGCCCGGCTCCATACCGCCGAAGCGTCGCTGGCGGACGAGATCAAGGACGCGGCGGCGAAACTGGAACTGCTTCGGGAAGGCTACCCGAGCCTGGCGGACCGGGCTGCGGACCTGCGGCAGGCCCTGGCCCTGTACGATGCCTGCACAGCGGAACTGCACCGGCATGGCAGTGCGCGTGATGAAAGCGCACGGGCCGAACGCTCCCTGGCTGCCGCCGTCGAGCAGTCCGTGTTCGACGATCTGGAGCAGGCCCGGGCGGCGCTGCTGGACGATGACATCCGCACCGGACTGGAGGAATTCTGCGAGCGGTACGCCATGGATAGGCAGCGCATCCGGATCCTGCGCGAATCCGCCGACATCGAAACGGCGCTCGCCGAACGGGCCCAGGGGCTGGCGGTTCCCTCCGAAGCGGATCTGGAACAGCTTCAGGGGCAGTTGGCCCAGCTGTCCGGTGCCATCCGGAACGCCGACGTGCAGCTTGGCCTGCTGCGGGCATCCGTCCTGCAGCTGGATGCCTGCGCGGGGGAACTGGCACGCGAACTTGACGCCGCTGTCCCGCTGCGGGACCGTTTCGAACGGTTGCAGGGGCTGGCGGATTCCGCCCGGGGAAACGGCGAGAACAGCTACCGCATGACGCTGAATACGTATGTGCTGGCGGCCCGGTTGGAGCAGGTTGCCATCGCGGCATCTGAACGGTTGTCGGCCATGACGGATGGACGGTACACCCTTGTCTACAGCGATTCGCTGGCCGCCCGGGGACGCAAGTCAGGCCTGGGGCTGCATGTCACGGATGAATGGACCGGGCACCAGCGGGACACAGCGACGCTGTCCGGCGGGGAGTCGTTCATGGCTTCGCTGGCGCTGGCACTCGGACTGGCGGACGTCGTCCAGCAGGAAGCGGGCGGAGTCGACATTGAAACGCTGTTCGTGGACGAAGGATTCGGCAGCCTGGACGACCAGGCCCTTGAGCAGGTCATGGATGCCCTGGAAGGCCTGCGGGACGGAGGCCGTGTCGTCGGATTGGTCAGCCATGTGGCGGAAATGAAGCTGCGGGTCGGTGCCCAGCTCCAGGTCGTCAAGGGGCGGAACGGCTCAACGCTGAAGTTCGCCGCCATCGAGGCGCCCGCGGCGTGACCGGCCGGACGCGGGTTGGCCTGGCCAATGCCGTGTCCCCTGTATTCTTCTCTCAGATTGAAAGGGAGCAATAAATGGCTTCTGGTAAGGACGGCAAGAGCCGTCGCGGGACCAACCTGCCGCTGATGGGGGACTTCAACCAGCGGGTCATTCTGGACACCATCCGCCGCTCGACGGACGGGCTGAGCCGCGTGGAAGTGGCCAAGGCTACGGGGCTGTCCGCGCAGACTATTTCGAATATCTGCCGCCGCCTCCTCGAACAGGACCTGATCGCCGAGGTCGGCAAGGAGATTTCCGGACCGGGCAAGCCGCGGACCATCCTGCGGCTCAATCCTGCGGGGCTGTACGCTGCGGGTGTCCATATCGATCCGGCGGTCGTCACTTTCGTGATCCTCGACTTCACCGGCAAAGTGGCGGCCCACTCCACGCGGCAGACACCGCCTGCCAGCGATCCGGACGCAACCATCTGCTTCATTGCCGACAACGTGGCGGAGCTGATCGAGTCATCGGGCATCGATCGGCAGAAGCTGCTGGGCCTGGGTGTGGCCGCACCAGGGCCGCTGGATTCGGCGACGGGCACGATCGTGGACGCGCCGCTGCTGCCCGGCTGGCGCCGCGTACCGCTGCGCGACGGCCTGGCCGCTGCGACCGGGCTGCCCGTCCTGGTGGACAAAGATGTTACAGCGGCTGCGGTGGCGGAAATGTGGGCCGGCGGTCCCAGCGGCATGGGCAGCTTCGTGTTCTTCTACCTGGGCACCGGCATTGGTGCCGGCCTGGTGCTGCGTGACGAGGTGCTGCGGGGCTCTTCCGACAATGCGGGGGAGATCGGCCACATTATCGGCGATCCCGACGGGCCCGATTGCTTCTGCGGCATGCGCGGTTGCATCGCGGTTTCCTGCCTGCCGCAGAATCTTGTGGCCGAAGCCATCCGGGAGGGCGTCCTCGAGGACGTCCGCTTCGACGGCGAGGCGCAAACCGTCGACGGACAGTTCACCAAGCTGTGCGCGCTGGCCGAATCGGGCAACGCCGCAGCAGCGGGCATCATCGATCGATCGGCGATGCGCATCGCCAAGGCGGTCTCCGTGCTGACGAATGTCCTCGATCTGGACCGTGTGGTCTTCGGCGGCCCGTTCTGGCGGCGGCTGTCCAAGGCGTATTTCGAGCGGATTCCGGATCTGCTGGACAGCATGAACATTGTCCACCAGATCCACAAGGTCACGATGGTCGGCACCGGTGTCGGCGAGGACGTCGGGGCTGTGGGCGCGGCCTGCCTGGTGCTGGAGCAGGCGTATTCGCCGAGCTCGCAGCGGCTCCTGCTGGAAGCGGACAGGGATACCGGCCGCGCTGCGGGCTAGGCCCTGCAGGCCGGGCCCTGCGGTCGGTGGGAGGCATTTGGCCCATAATTCTATTGACTTTATTATTAGGGGTGTAGTAGCCGCTGATCGGTCTGCCGTTCAGGCCCTCGGAATTCAGTTGGTGTCCGGTACCAAGGAGCACGGCGCCAAGCCGCGCGGACCGGCGAAGTCCCGGTGCGGGTGCCGGTTGCAAGTGCCGATCCGACGGCGGAATCCCGTGGCCCGGAAGGTAGTGTCCAACGCATGCACGACGACGTACGTCAGGTATACCGCCGGATCGACCGGTTCATGGCCGAACGGCTCGCGCCGGCCATCTACCGGGAGGCCCGGGCCCTGTCCGTCGAGGCCTGGGATGCACCGGGGGAACCTGTGCCGTTCAGCGCAGCCGCCGGACAGACGTATCGGCCGATCACTCCCGGCACGCCCTGGGGCAGGCCCTGGGGCACCACCTGGTTCCGCGCCACCGGCGTGGTGCCGGCGGACTGGCCGCTGGGCGGCGGGCTGGAACTGGAGGCCACTGTCGATCTTGGCTTCAGCACGACCGCACCGGGCTTCCAGACCGAGGGACTCGTCTACGGTCCGGACGGCACCGTCCTCAAGGGCGTCGAGCCGCTGAACCGGGCCGTACCGCTGGACATTGCTCCCGGTGGACGCGTCGAGTTCCTGGTCGAGGCCGCTTCCAACCCGGACCTGACCCAGGGCTGGCAGTTCCGGCCCACGCCCAACGGGGACCCGGCGACGGCGGGGACGGAGCCGCTGTACCGGCTGGGCGAAATCCGGATGGCGCTGCTGGACCGGCAGGTCTGGGAGCTGGCGCAGGACTTCTGGACTCTGCACGGGCTGCTGCACGAACTGCCGCAGGACCTGCCCCGCCGGGCGGAAATCACGCGCGCCCTGGAGCACGCCATAGACCTCATCGACCCGCACGACGTCGGCGGTACGGCGGCCGCCGGCCGCCAGGCCCTGGCTCCGGTGCTGGCCAGTCCGGCCTACGCCTCGGCCCACCGCCTGCATGCCGTGGGGCATGCCCACATCGACAGCGCCTGGCTCTGGCCGGTCCGCGAAACGGTCCGCAAGGTGGCGCGGACCTTCTCCAATGCCGTCGACCTCATGGAGCGGGATCCGGACTTCGTCTTCGCCGCGTCCTCCGCGCAGCAATTTGCCTGGCTGAAGGAGCGGTACCCTGAGTTGTTCGAACGTGTGCGGGCCAAAGCCGCCGCCGGCCGGTTCGTGCCTGTGGGCGGCATGTGGGTGGAAGCGGACACCAACATGCCCGGGGGAGAGGCGATGGCCCGCCAGTTCGTGGCGGGGAAACGTTTCTTCATGGAGGAATTCGGCATTGAGCCGCTGGAGGTTTGGCTCCCGGACTCCTTCGGCTACTCCGCGGCCCTGCCGCAGATCGTGGCGGCAGCCGGTTCCCGCTGGTTCCTGACCCAGAAGATCTCCTGGAATGAAACCAACATCATGCCGCACCACACCTTCCGGTGGTCCGGGATCGACGGCACGGAGATCTTCACCCACTTCCCGCCCATCGACACCTACAGCTCCGAATTGTCCGGACGCGAACTTGCCCGGGCGCAGCGGCAGTACCGCGAGAAGGGGGCGGCCAACACCTCGCTGGCGCCATTTGGCTGGGGCGACGGCGGCGGCGGGCCCACCCGGGAAATGATTGCCGCCGCGCGCCGGACCGGGAACCTGGAAGGGTCGCCGAAGGTGCAACTGTCCAGTCCGCGCCGCTTCTTCGAGACCGCGGAGGCCGAATATCCGCAGGCACCGGTGTGGAGCGGGGAGCTCTACCTGGAGTTCCACCGCGGCACGTACACCTCGCAGGCCCGCACCAAACAGGGCAACCGCCGCAGCGAGCATCTGCTCCGGGAAGCCGAACTCTGGGCCGCCACAGCCATGGTGCGCAGCGGCGCGGACTATCCCTATGACGAGCTGGAAGCAGCCTGGCACACCGTGCTGCTGCTGCAGTTCCATGACATCCTGCCCGGCTCCTCGATCGCGTGGGTGCATGACCAGGCCGAGGCGGACTACCGGCGGGTGGCGGGCATCCTGGAGTCCCGGATCGCGGCGTCCCTGCGTTCGCTGCTGGGCAGCGGAGACGCCCGGACCACCGTCAATGCGGGACCGTATCCGGTGGAAGGCGTACCGGCCCTGGGTGCCGGGGGCCGGAAGCCGCGGGGAAACGTAACGGCGCGCGAGGCCGGCGGCCGATACCTCCTGGGCAACGAGTATGTGGAACTTGAAGTGGATGCCAACGGGTTGATCATCTCCCTGCTGGACCGGCGCGCCGACCGCCAGGTGCTGCCGCCCGGCGCGGTGGGGAACCTGCTGCAGCTGTTCAGGGACACGCCGAACCAGTGGGATGCGTGGGACATCGATGAGCATTACCGGCGCAACGTCCAGGAACTGCGCACGGCCGACTCAGTCATCCTCAAAACGGACGACGGCGAAGCATCGCTGCATATCACCCGCACCTTCGGTTCGTCCCGGCTCGAGGAGATCATCACCCTCACCGGCGGCCTGCCCAGTGTGCAGCTGTCCTACGAGATTGACTGGCAGGAACGCCAGAAACTGCTGAAACTCGCCATACCGGCGGACATCCACGCGGACCGGGCGGCCTCGGAAATCCAGTTCGGCCACATCCACCGCCCCACGCATTCCAATACGTCCTGGGACTCGGCCCGCTTCGAAACCGTGGCGCACCGCTGGGTCCACATTGGCGAGGCCGGCTACGGGCTGGCGGTTGCCAACAGCGCCAGCTATGGGCATGACATTGCCCGCGTCGGCAGGGCCGACGGCGGCACCACCACGCAGGTGCGCGTCTCGCTGCTGCGGGCGCCCCTGTATCCCGATCCGGAAGCCGACCAGGGTCCCAACAGCATGCGCGTCTCGCTTCGGATCGGCGCACAGATCGCCGATGCCGTTGCGGAGGGGTACCGCATGAACCTGCCGCTGCGCGAGGTGCGGGACGTGGCCGGAGCAGCGCTGGTGCCGCTGCTGCGCGTGGACAACCCGGCCGTCGTCGTCGAAGCGGTCAAAGCCGCGGAGGACCGCAGCGGCGACGTCGTCGTCCGGCTGTACGAGGCCTATGGCGGACGGGCGCGGGCGGTGGTTTCGCTGGGATTCGACATTGCGGATGTGCAGGAGACAGACCTGCTGGAACGGCCGTATTCCGACACCAGATGCTCGCTGGCCCGCGAAGGGTCCGAGGTGCAGCTTCAGCTGCGGCCGTTCCAGTTGGTGACGCTGAGGCTGCGCCGCCCTGGCCGGCCCGGAGGGTAGGATCGAGGCGGGTAAGATTGAGGTGTATCCGGGTCGGGCGCATCGGGTGGCGGGACGTTGCGCACCCTTGACCGACCGGAAAAACATGTCTGCATCATCCGTTTTCACCTCCGTAGCCGGCCGCTACGCCCGCCTGCCGCGGCTCGTCGGCCGCAGTTTCCTTCCCATTGCCTTTTTCGCGCGGCTGCCTGTGGGCATGCTGACCGTGGGCGCGCTGACCATGGTGACCGCCGCCAGCCAGTCCTATGCCATTGGCGGTACGGCCGCCGGAGCCGTCGGCATCGGCTCCGCCGTGGGCGCTCCCGCTATCGGTTACCTGGCCGACCGGCAGGGCCAGCGCCCCGTCCTGATCATTTCCGCCCTGGCCAACGCCGTGGCCGTCATCGCCCTGGTGGTCACAACGTACCTGGCCGCCGGGCAGATGCTGCCGGCCGCCGTCGTGCTGGCCGCAGCCTTCGCCGCGGGCATCACCTGTCCGCAGGTGGGGCCGCTGGCACGGGTGCGCTGGATAGCCCTGACCGCGGGCCAGGAAGGCAACAGCGACCGCGATGCGGCACTGTCCTATGAGAGCACCGCCGACGAACTGACCTTCGTGCTCGGCCCGGCGCTGGTAGGAGTGCTCGCCAGCCTCGCGGCACCATGGCTGCCGCTGGCGCTGGCGGCGGTCCTGACCGTTACCCTGGTGGTCGCCTTTGCCGTGCATCCAACACACCGGGCCGTGGTGCCGATGCCCCGGTCGCTGGTCGAGCAGCAGCGCAGCCGGAAGGTTGTCCGGGCCGGTGCCCGGAAGGCCGCCGGCTGGGGTCTGATTGCGGTTCCTGTGCTCGGAATGATCCTGATGGGAACGTTCTTCGGTTCGATGCAGGCTGCCTTGACGGCCTTCGCCGGCAGTTTCGGCGCGCCGGAATCCGGCGGCCTGCTTTATGCGGTGATCGGGCTGAGCTCGGCCGTTACTGCACTGTCCGTGGCCTACTGGCCACAGACCATCGGCTATTCGCTGCGCTGGGTCATTTCCGCCGGGTTCATGGTGCTGCTGGTGCCGTTGGTGTTCCTGCCTGGCGAGGTCCCGCCGATGGTCCTGGTACTGCTGGTCCTGGGCCTGCCGGTGGGGCCGATCATGGTGACCGTGTTCAGCATCGCCAGCCAGTTATCTCCGAAGGAGAGGTTGGGAACAGTAATGACGCTGCTGGCCAGTGGCGTGGTGGTCGGTGTGGCCCTCGGTTCGGCGGCGGCCGGCACGATTGCCGAGGCAGCGGACCACGCGGCAGCCTTCACAGTCCCCGCAGCGGCTGCCGTCCTGCTGCTGGCGGTGGGCACCACCGCGCATTTGGCACTGCGGAGGCGCCGGCGCTGAACCGCGCCGGCGCGCTCAGCGCAGCTGCGCCTCGATGGCCCGGGCACTGCGCACCAGCAGCTGCCCGATTTCCAGCACATGCCGGTCGGTGCGGATATAGACGACGGCGATGGCCGCCGGCAGCTGCCCCGCCACCTTGATGGGGGCGGCAACTGAGGACACGCCCGGAATCACTTCGTCATGGCTGACCGCATACCCGACCTCCCGTGCCGTCCGTGCCTCGGGGCGGTAGGGCTTGCCGGGTGCCTGGCGTGCCCATTCGGCTTCGGTCAGGGCCGACTGGATGGCGATGCCCGGTGCGCCGGCGCTGAAGGAGTGCCGGGTGCCGGGCCGCTGGACCAGGGCCGCGGACGAATGCCTGGGTTCGACATTCACCAGGGTCACGCAGTCGTGCTGGTCCCAGACCGCGACGAAGGCACTCATGCCCAGGGTATTGGCCAGTTCCGCCAGTTCCGGAAGCGCTGCCGACTGCAGATCGCGGGAGACCCCTCGGGCCAGTGCGGCGAGTCCCGGGCCGGCCTGGACGCGTCCGGTTTCGTCACGCATCAGCAGCGAGTGGTCCTCCAGGGTGCGGAGGATCCGGTAGGCGACGGACCGGTGCACGCCCAATGCTTTGGCCAGCTCGGCGATGGTCATGGGGGAGGGGGCCTCGGCCAGAATTTCCAGGGCGCGGATGCCGCGCGAGAGGGTCTGGGAATGCGCGGCCGCGGCGGCACCGGTCTTGGTTGCGCTCTCGGTCATCTGAACATCCTAATCACCCGCATCCTGCGGGTTGCCTTGAATTTGGCCATTGCGGTTGTGCAGCGGATCACAGTAGTCTATTGTTCTATATCAGGACGAAGTGTTCAACTATAGAACTACTTGAGGATCGATGATGATTGCCGCCCCCAAGTCAGCTATTTCCGCCCAACCGGGAATTCCGCCCAAAGCCCTCCGGCCCCGGGAGCACCATTTCCGCGGGAGCCTCGGCCGGTTTGCGACCGGTGTGGCAATCGTGACTTTTGACGGTGTGTCCAAGCGCCACGGCATCACGGTCAATTCCTTCACCTCGGTCTCCATGGAGCCGCCGCTGGTCCTGGTCAGCATCGCCCGCAGCACCAAAGCGCACGACGAGCTCGCCGGCAGGCCGTTCACGGTCAACATCCTCGGTGCGGAGCAACGCAACCTGGCGATACACTTCGCCGGCAAGCCCGGGCAGGATCCGCTGTGGATCGAGGGTGAGGTGGCCCCGCGGCTGTCAAATGTTCTCGCGTACTTCGAATGCAATCCCTGGGCCGCCTACGACGGCGGCGACCACACCCTCTACCTGGGCGAGGTTACGGACTTCAACTACCGCAGCGGCGACGCCCTGGCTTTCGCCAACAGCGGCTTCACCACCATTCCCGAAAGCCAACTGGGCGTCGAGGACCTCCTGTAGGCCGGCGTCGTCCTTCCCATCTGTCAGAGCCATTCAAAGAGGAAACTGGAGAAAACCAATGGGTATCCGTACCGGACAGCAGTACCTGGACAAGCTCAATGCCATGCGCCCCCATGTCGTGATAGACGGCGAGGTGGTTTCCGAGAAGATCGCCGAGCATCCGGCCTTCCGCAACAATGCGCGCACTTATGCTCACCTGTTCGACATGCAGCACGACCCCAAGTACCAGGACAAGTTGACCTATACGTCCCCCACCACGGGTGACCTGGTGAATGCCTCCTTCCTGGTGCCGAGGACCATCGAGGACCTTGAGAAGCGGCGCGCCGCGATCTCCACCTGGGCTCAGTACTCGAACGGCTTCCTGGGCCGCACCGGCGACTACATGAATTCGTCCCTGACCGCGCTGAGCACGGCCAAGAAGTTCTTCGAAAAGGCCGATCCGGTCTTCGGCGAACGGATCGAGAAGTACTACGAATTCGCCCGCGAGAACGACCTGCTGGCCACCCACACCCTGATCCCGCCGCAGGTCAACCGCTCCGTCTCCGGCTCTGAGCAGCTCGGTGGCCAGCTCGCGGCCCACATCACTGAAGAGCGCGAAGACGGCATCATCATCAACGGTGCCCGCATGCTGGCCACCATCGCCCCAATCGCGGACGAGCTGCTGGTTTTCCCCTCCACCGTGCTGCGCGGGACGCCGGAGGATGCGCCGTTCTCCTTCGCCTTCGCGCTGCCCAACGACACTCCGGGCATGCGCTACCTGTGCCGCACCTCCCTGCACAACGGCGGCAGCACTTTCGATGAGCCGCTGGCCTCCCGCTTCGAGGAAATGGACGCCGTGGTGGTGTTCGAGGATGTCTTCGTGCCGAACGAGCGCATCTTCATGCTGGGCCGCCCGGACCTGTGCAACGCGTGGTACGCCGAGACAGGGGCCGGCGCGCTGATGACGCATCAGGTGGTCACCCGCACGGTCGCCAAGAGCGAATTCTTCCTGGGCCTGGCCTCGGAACTGGCCGATGCCATCGGCATCGACGGCTTCCAGCACATCCAGGAGGACATCGCGGAACTTATTGTCGACGTCGAAATCGGCAAGGCCCTGGTCCGCGCCGCCGAAGCCGACGCCCAACTCAGCGACGAAGGCATCATGCTGCCGAAGTGGACCACCCTCAATGCTGCCCGCAACTGGTACCCGAAGATCGCCCAGCGCTTCCCGCAGATCATCCGCAAGTTCTCCGCCTCCGGCCTGATGGCCCTGCCCGGCGAGGCCGACGTGAACAGCGACGCCCGCGCCGACATCGAGAAGTACCTGCAGGGCAAGACGCTCACCGGACCCGAACGCGTGCGCCTGTTCAAGCTCGCCTTCGACGCCTCCATCTCCGGCTTCTCCGGCCGCCAGTCGCTCTACGAATACTTCTTCTTCGGCGATCCCGTCCGCATGGCCGCCGCCCTGGTCAACAGCTACGACCGCGAACCCGCCCGCACCCGCATCCGCGAATTCCTGAACCGCGAGGACTAATGTCCCGGACGGAGAGGGGGCCGCAGCCAACCGCGGCCCCCTTTTCCAGCCCGGATCCGGGGGCCTATTGCCTCATTGCAATACCTCCGGGAAGACTGATTCGTTGCCTCATTTGAATTTCTCCGGATGAGGTCATGGCCGGGAGTGCATCATGGGTGGGTTCTTGGGGTGTGGTTCCAGGCGCTGGTGATGGGTTTGAGGGTTGCGGGTTTCTTCGCGAGGGCGAGTGTTTCCAGGTCGGCGGTCAGGGCCAGGATTTGGCGTGAGAGCGCTGCGGGCTTGAT